>NZ_JBRREC010000144.1:0-7069 GCF_056760015.1 Stenotrophomonas sp. STEN029
CCACCGGGCACATGGTGTGTGGATCGCCGAATGCTGGTAGCACCGAGCCTGGCTGGGCGGGGGCCTTTGCGCCAGTTTTGTGGGCGCGGCGGCAGCCGCGAAGCTGGCAGCAATGAATCGAGCAGGCATGCTGGCTAGCTGGATGGATCACCTGCTTCGCGGCTGACGCCGCTCCCACAAATCTGCCGCTAAGGCCCCAGCCGAGCATGGCTCGGTGCTACCTGCATGCGGCTATCCACACAGCTTGTGCCCTGTGATGCCTACAAGTTGTGGATAAGCCTTTGCAGGCCTTGTGCTGCAACGCTTTCGGATCTCTGGTGATTTTTTGATCAAGGCCAGCCCAGCCCGGTCAGCTGCCCGCCAAGCTGGCGACGCTACAATGGCCCACCTTTTTCCAGACTGGAGCTGTCCATGTCCCGCCAGATCATCAACACCGCCAACGCCCCGGCCGCCATCGGCCCGTACTCGCAGGCCGTGCGCGCCGGCAACACCGTGTATTTCTCTGGCCAGATTCCGCTGGACCCGGCGACCGGCGAGATCGTCGCTGGCGACGTCACCGCGCAGGCCCGTCGTGCTTTTGACAACCTCAAGGCCGTGGCCGAGGAAGCCGGTGGTTCGCTGGACAAGATGGTCCGCCTTGGCCTGTACCTGACCGACCTGGGCGAGTTCGCCAAGGTCAATGCGGTCATGCAGGAGTACTTCCAGGCCCCGTTCCCGGCCCGTTCCACCATCGAAGTGTCGGGCCTGCCGAAGGGCGCCGCGTTCGAAGTCGACGCGATCATGATCATCGACTGATCCCCAGCGCGAATCCGGTGGTGAAGCAGATGCCCGGGAAACCGGGCATCTGCGTTTCAGTTTGGCGGCAAACGGGTTCCGCTCGGGGTCTGCCCGGTCCAGCGCTTGAAGGCGCGGCGGAACTCGCGCGCGTCGTTGAAGCCCAGCTGGTTACCGATCGCGGCAACGGCGAGCTCCGGGTCCTGCAGCAGTTCCAGTGCGCGCTCGGTGCGCACGCGATCGTGGACCTCGCTGAAGCTGGTTTCCTCGTCGGCCAATTGCCGGCGCAGGGTGCGCTCGCTGAGGTGCAGGGCCAGCGCGATTTCGCTCATCTGCGGGTTGTCACGCAGCCGCGGCCGCAGCTGGCGCTCGACTGCAGCAGTGGTTTCGCCGCGCGAGGCCAGCGTTGCCAGTTGCGCGTGGCACATCGATAGCGCCTGCTGCGACGTCACCGGGTTGTAGCTGGCGAACGGCAGCTGCATCCAGCGCTGCTCCAATACCAAGGCGTGGCGTGGCTGGTTGAAGCGCAGCTCACAGCGGAACAAGGCCTGGTACTGGTCGATGCAGGCCGGTGCCGGATAGCCAAGTTCCAGCCGCAGTGGGCTGAACGCGTTGCCTGCCAGTTCGCGGCCCAACATCACGATGCTGGAGAACATCTCCTCGCAGAGGAACTGCAGCAGATCATTGGCTTCATCCGGCGCGGTAGCGACGATGGCCAGGCTGTCGCTGCCGCCGTCTTCCAGGGCCAGGCTCATCAGCGGGCCGAGATTGCGCTGGTAATCCAGTCCTATCCGCACCGCGTCGCCAAACGTGCGTGCGGTCTTCATCGCCAAGCCGAGCAGGCCGAAGTTGCCGCCGTTCTGGTTGCCGCCCATGGCCAGGCCGACCCCGTCGATGGGGAAGGTGGGCAGGGCGCGGCGTATCACCTCGATTGCCTGCCGGTAGGAAATGCGGGCACTGGGATCGTTGAGCTGCGCCGCGCTCAATTGCAGCCCATTGAACCAGTTGTCGCTGCTGACACCGCGTTGCTCAGCCAGCAGCAACAGGCCACAGAGCATGTTGGTTGGAACGTTGGCGATGCTCAGGCGGTCGCCGCCGCTGATCCTGCGATGCATTCAAGCCCCTCCAGCTTGTCCGCTTTGCCCCCCCAAGTATGCCGTTCTTGCCCTTCGCGTGAACACTGCCTGAAGGCCAGACTGCGCCCAACATCTGCCACCGTATGGGAGCACGTCATGCAGCGCAGCATCACCTGGGCGGTTTCCGCCACCTTGGCCGTCATGGTCGTCGGCTGCCAGAAGCAGGCCGAACAGGCACCAAGCGTGGCTGCGGCCGACGGGGCATTCGCGGCCACGCTGCAGGAGCGCCTGCTCGACGCCAAGCCCGGCGACGTGATCGACATCCCGGCCGGTCGCCACCAGTTCGAGCGCAGCCTGAGCCTGCGCGCCGATGGCGTGACCATCCGTGGCGCCGGCATGGACCAGACCGTGCTCAGCTTCAAGGGGCAGAAGGCCGGTGCCGAAGGGCTGCTGGTCAACGGCGACAACTTCACCATCGAGAACCTCACCATCGAGGACTCCAAGGGCGACGGGCTGAAGATCAGCGAGTCGGAGAACATCACCATCCGTGGAGTAAAGGTGCAGTGGAGCGGCGGCCCCAGCACCAAGAACGGCGCCTATGGCATCTACCCGGTACTGACCAAGAACGTACTGATCGAGAACACCATTTCCATCGGTGCCTCCGATGCCGGCATCTACGTCGGCCAGTCCGATGGGGTGATCGTGCGCAACAGCCGTGCCGAGCAGAACGTGGCCGGTATCGAAGTCGAGAACACCCGCAACGCCGACGTGTACGACAACGTCGCCACCGGCAACACCGGCGGCATCCTGGTGTTCAACATGCCGGGCCTGTCGCAGCAGGGAGGCAATATCCGTGTGTTCAACAACAAGGTCATCGCCAACAACCACGAGAATTTCGGTGCCAAGGGCACGCCGGTGGCCAGCGTGCCTGCCGGTTCGGGCATCGTCATCAACTCCAACGATGACATCGAGGTATTCGACAACGAGGTGCGCGACAACGCCACCACCAACATCATCGTCTCCAGCGTGTATTCCACCGGCTACAAGGACAGCAGTGCCTCGCCCAATTTCGATCCGTATCCGGAACGCATCTACATCCACAACAACACCTTGTCCGGCGGCGGTGATTCGCCCGACGGACTGGATCTGAAGGCCTTGAAGGTGGCGATGTATGGCCTGACCGGCAACTTCCCGGACGTGCTGTGGGATGGCTATTACAACAAGGAGCGGATGGTGGACGGGGTCAAGCTTGGCCCACAGATCTGCCTGCGCAATGTCAGTGGCGTGGTCAACGCCGATGGCCCTGGCGGTTACAAGAACCCGAGCAAGGATGCCAAGCCATTTGAATGTGATCTGCCGCGGCTGCCGGCCATTGATCTGAAGCGTGGTTGAGGTCCTGGCATGCGCAATCTGATGGTGCGGGTGATCGTGCTGTTCAGCGCCCTGCTGATGCTGGTGGGCTGCGGCAAACCGGCTGCGGTGCATTTTTTCGAGCAGGGCCAGCCGGCGACGCTGGATGAGTGGCATGTGCTGCGCATCCGCGATGGCAAACTGACACTCAATGAAGGCGTCGTACTGTACGACCTGAACACGCCGCTGTTCAGTGATTACGCGCACAAGCTGCGCACGGTGTGGATGCCCAAGGGTCAGGCCGCCGGCTACCAGCCGGAGCACGCCTTCGACTTCCCGGTCGGCACCATCCTCAGCAAAACCTTCTACTATCCGCTGCCGGCCACAGGTGCTGCTGATGGAACGTCGGTGGCGCGTACGCCGCCATCGCAGTCCTCGTTACATGAGGAGAGCCTGGACCTGTCCAAGGTGCGGCTGATCGAGACCCGGCTGCTGGTCCACCGCAAGGAAGGCTGGGTGGCCTTGCCCTATGTCTGGAACCCGCAGCAGACCGAGGCGACCTTGCAACGCACCGGCGCCAGCGTGGATCTGGAGCTGGTTGCCGCGGATGGCTCGCGTGAAGCACTTGCCTACCAGGTGCCGGACCAGAACCAGTGCGGTGGTTGCCATATCACCGACAACCGCTCGCGTAAGCTGCTGCCGATCGGTCCCAAGGCGCGCAACCTCAATCGCGATTTCGACTATCTCAGCGGCCACGACAACCAGCTCGCGCATCTGGTCAAACTCGGCTATCTGAAAGACCTGCCTGCACCGGCACAGCTGCCACGCGCGGCCGATGCCACTGATCCCGCCGCGCCGCTGGAAGCGCGTGCACGTGCCTATCTGGACGTGAACTGTGGCCATTGCCATAGCCGCACCGGCCCGGCCATCACCTCCGGCCTTTGGCTGGACGCACCCACCCGGGATCACCTGAAGCTGGGGATGTGCAAGCAGCCGATCGCAGCGGGCAAGGGCACTGGCAACCGCCGCTACGACATCCAGCCGGGTGATGCGGATGCCTCGATCATCGCCTACCGCATGGACAGTGATGACCCGGCGGTGATGATGCCCGAGGTTGGGCGGGCGGTGGTGCACCGCGAAGGCGTGACCTTGATCCGGGAATGGATCAACGCGCTGGAAACAAACTGCGACACGGCTGGCGAAGGCCAGCCCGGCAACACGGGCCCGCCGGCGGTCTGACGCCGGCATACACCTCACTGCGTGGGAGAGAACGCGATGCGAGTGAAGCAACGGAATCTGGTAGTCGGACTGCAGCGGGCCTTGGCCGGGCTGATGGTGGTGGGGGCAGTTGCCCCGGCAATGGCACAGTCGGCGACGGAGGATGCTGCCACCACGCTTGATCGCATCACCGTCACCGCGCAGAGCCGGCAGCAGGAAATACAGGATGTGCCGATCGCATTGCAGGTAGTCGATCAGAACCTGCTCAACGACGTGGCCGCCGAGAATCTTGGCGACATCGACTCGCTGGTGCCGGGACTGGTGATCAGCGCGGTGCAGCCGACCCAGCCATCGTTCCGGCTGCGCGGCGTGGAGACCGACGACTTCGGTATCGGTACCGATCCGGCGGTAGGCATCTTCGTTGACGGCGTCTACGGCGGGCGAGGCGGCGGCGTGCTGCTGCCTTTCGTCGATGTGGAACGCATCGAAGTGTTGAAGGGCCCGCAGGGCACCTTGTTCGGCCGCAATACCGCTGCCGGTGCGATCTCGCTGGTGACCCGGCGCCCGCAGGCTGAGACCGAGGCGCGCGCCACCGTGCGCGTAGGCAACTACGGCAAGAAGTACGCCGATGCGATGTGGAACATCCCGACCGGTGACAGCTCGGCGCTGCGCTTCAACGCATTGATCAACACCAGCGATGGCTGGTTCCAGGACGGCGCCAGCGGCAAGGACCTGGGCGGCGAGAATGTCTGGGCCACCCGCGCAGCCTGGCAGAGCCGCTTCGGCGACAACACCACCGCCTACATCACCTGGGACCACGAAAGCCTGGACCAGAACGGCCGCGTCACCACCGGCATCGTGCCGTTGCCGGCCTATCCGGCGCGGCCGCCAGTACCGGTGGACCCGGACGACTATCTGGACCCGCGCAAGATCAAGACCTACAGCGATGCCGACAATGCGGAATGGCGCACCTTCGACGGCGTCAGCCTGATCATCGACCACGCGCTGTCCTGGGGCAATTTCACCTCCACCAGCTCCTGGCGCAAGTACGACTCCACCAACCACACCGAGGAAGACGGCACCAACCGTTTCGACCTGTACGTGGACTCGAAGAACACCGAGAACAACGAGACCTTCTATCAGGAGTTCAAGTTCTCCGGCAGCAATGAACGCTTCGATTGGGTGGCCGGCGCCAGCTACTTCAACGAGGACGCGCGCCAGACCAGCGAGGTCAACACCAATACCGAGGCGGTGGACAACATCGTACGCAACATGGGTATTGCACCAACCCCTGATGGCAGCCTGTTTGGGTTCACCTCGTTGTTGGCGCAGATGAACGGCATCCCGATTTCGCTGGTCGGGGAGAAATGGAACGAGCGCTTCAGCAACACGCTGGACACCACCTCGTACGCCGCCTTCGGTGATGTGATCTGGAAGGCCACCGATCGCCTCAACCTGACCTTCGGCCTGCGCTACACCCGCGACGAGAAGGACTTCACCTGGCTCAACGGAACGCGCAATGCGCCCGGCCTCGAGGCCAAGCTCGGTACGCTGGAGGCACTGGGCTTCTTCCAGGCGCTGGCCGGCATGGGCATCCCGATCACCCGCGAGCTGCTGACCTTCGACATGGCTTTCATCGACCCGCCGGCCATGGTCAACAAGGGCAAGCTGGTGCGCGACAAGAAGAGCTGGAGTGACTGGAGCCCGCGCTTCGTCGTCGACTACCACCTCAATGACGACACCATGGTGTTCGGCTCGCTGGCCAAGGGCTACAAGGCCGGTGGCTTCAACGCGCTGCAGATCGGTCCGGCGTTCGAGAACGAGGATGTGTGGAATCTGGAAGTCGGCCTGAAGCAGAGCTTCGATCGCTTCTCCTACAACGTCTCTGTCTTCCATTACCAGTACGACAACCGCCAGGCGATCCGCCTGATCGATCCGGATCCGAACAATCCGGTCGATATCCCGGTCTACGTATTCGATACCAGCGATCTGCAGGCCACCGGTGTGGACTTCGACATGCGCTGGAAGGTCTCCGATGGTCTGACCCTGGATGCGGCGGCTGAATGGATCGATTCCAAGTACAAGAATTACGTGACACCGGAAGGTGTGGATCTTGACGGTGCACCGACCGGTGAACCGCGCTTCACCGCCTCGGCGGGTGCGGTGTACGTGGCCGACCTTGGCGGCAACGGCCAGCTGCGCTTCTCGCTGCGCCATGCCTACCGTGGCGCGCAGCGCTGCAACGCAGGTTCCGACCTGCAGGGTGACTGCGGCATCAGCAAGGTGCTCAACATCGGTGAATCACAGCAGCGCACCGACGTACGCATTGGCTGGACCTCGCCGCTGAAGCACTGGAACTGGGCGGTGTACGCCAACAACGTGTTCGACAAGCAGTACGTCCGCGGCCTGAACACCTACGGACGCGATCCGCTGGGCGTAGTCGGCGCAACCATCACCGACCCCCGCACCTACGGCCTGGAAATGACCGTGAAGTTCTAAAGAAGTTGCTCTTGCTCAAAGCCCTCGTTCTCAGGAGATGGGGAGGAGGGCAGTTCGGTAGAGCCCACCCCAAAAACCCAAACGCAAAAACCCGAAAAACCCAACCCAACAAAGCAAACCAAAAAACCAAACAATAAAAACACCAAAAAAAA
>NZ_JBRREC010000145.1:0-6937 GCF_056760015.1 Stenotrophomonas sp. STEN029
AAGCCACTGATGGATCCGGGCTCTAGCTTCGTCGAGCAGTGGGTGATCTGCTGCTTCGGATGCAATGCCGGCTTCGCGGCTTACGCCGCTCCTACATTGCATATCAGCGTCGCGGCTTGCGCCGCTCCCACAGCCACCAGCCCTGCTAGACCGCGTCGACCTGGCTTTCCGGGCGCGCTGCGTCGAATGCTGGCAGCGCCAGGCAAGCCTCTTCAATCCGCTGCAGGGTTGGATACGGCGTCAGGTCCAGATGGAAACGACGGGCGTTGTACAGCTGCGGCACCAGGCAGCAATCGGCCAGGCCAGGCTCTGCGCCGTGGCAATAGCGACCGGTGTCGAACGAACCTGCCAGCATGGTCTCCAGCGCGGCAAAACCGGTGCGCATCCAGTGCAGCGTCCACTCGTCGCGCTCGGGCTGCGGCACGTTCCATTCGCGATCGAAGAACTGCATCACCCGCAGATTGTTCAAGGGGTGGATGTCGCAGGCGACCTGCTGCGCCAATGCACGCACACGCGCACGGCCACCGGCATCGGCCGGCAACAGGGCAGGCTCGGGGAAAACCTCGTCCAGGTACTCAAGAATGGCCAGCGACTGGGTCAGTACGCGCTCGCCATGACGCAGCGTCGGCACCAGCTCCTGCGGGTTCAATGCGGCGTAATCCGGCGCATGCTGCTGGCCGCCATCACGCACCAGATGTACCGGTGTGAGTGCGTACTCCAGGCCCTTCAGGTTCAAGCCGATACGCACGCGATAAGCGGCACTCGAGCGCCAATAACTGTAGAGCGTCAGCCCTGCTTCCATGTCAGATTCCCCCATCACCTGCCACCACAATAACGGCTGGCGGTGAGGATTCCTTCACCACCAGCACGGCCAACGCGCCAACTGTCTTTCAGGGACGCGAAGCCTGTTCGATGCGCTGTTCAATCGCACCAAAAATGCTGGCACCGTCACGGTCCAGCATCTCAATGTGCACCACATCACCAAAACTCATGAACGGTGTCGACGGCTTGCCATCGCGCAGGGTTTCGACGGTGCGCTGTTCGGCGAAGCAGGACGCGCCCAGTGCGGTGTCTTCATTGGCAATGGTGCCCGAGCCGACGACGGCACCTGCAGTCAGTGGGCGGGTCTTGGCCGCGTGCGCTACCAGCTGGGCGAAGTTGAACTGCATGTCCACGCCGGCTTCCGGCGCGCCGAACCACTTGCCATTGATGTGGGTGACCAGCGGCAGGTGCAGCTTGCTGTCCTGCCACGCAGCGCCCAACTCGTCCGGGGTCACGAACACCGGGCTCAGCGCCGAGCGCGGCTTGGACTGCAGGAAGCCAAAGCCCTTGGCCAGTTCGCCCGGGATCAGGTTGCGCAGGCTGACGTCATTGACCAGGCCAACCAGCTGGATGTGGCCAGCTGCCTGCTCCGGCGTCACCGCCATCGGCACGTCGTCGGTGATGACCACGATCTCGGCTTCCAGATCGATGCCGTAGTCCTCGCTGATCACCTTCACTGCATCACGCGGGCCGTAGAAGCCGGCGCTGGTGGCCTGGTACATCAGCGGATCGGTATAGAAGCTTTCCGGCACTTCGGCACCGCGCGCCTTGCGCACCCGCGCCACGTGCGGCAGGTAGGCGCTGCCATCGACGAATTCGTAGGCACGCGGCAGCGGCGCGGCCAGCGCCTGCATGACCACGGCAAACTCGCCTTCCACGGCGCCGGCATTGAGCTGCTCGGACAGCGCGTTCAGGCGCGGCGCCAGATTCGACCAGTCTTCCAGCGCCTGCTGCAGGGTGGCGGCAATGCCAGCGGCCCGCACCGCACGGGTCAGGTCGCGCGAAACCACGATCAGGGTGCCGTCGCGGCCGCCTTCCTTCAGGGAACCAAGCTTCATGGGAGTGTCCAGTCTGCGGAGAAATAAGTTTCAATTGTAATGAATAAGCCAGCTACCACCAGCCTCACAAGTCGAATGCTGAACGGGCGTTTTTGTGCCAGCCCAAACAATCCCTTAGACTAGCGCGGTCTGCCAGCGGCCGTCCGTTTCCCTCAGGGATCGCCGGCGGTGCAGGATCAGCGGCCATCTGGCCCATCCGCCCGCCCGCCCCCACTCCGACGCCTATCGTCACGCATTCCAGCCAGCGCACCGCGTTGGTTGCATCCCAGATCTTGCAGCGCGGTTTACGGGAACGCTCCGAGATCAGCTGGTCTTCAATGATCAGCAACGCAAGCCCCTGCGGGCGCGCGTTCTTCATGTTTCGGAGTACTCCATGTCGTTTGAAAACCTGGGCCTTGCGCCCTTCCTGCTGCGCGCGCTCGCCGAGCAGGGCTACGAAAACCCGACCCCGATCCAGCAGCAGGCCATTCCGCTTGCGCTGGACGGCCGCGACCTGCTGGCCGGCGCCCAGACCGGTACCGGCAAGACCGCCGCGTTCGGCCTGCCGCTGCTGCAGCACCTGGCCACCTCGCCGCAGAGCGTGGGCAATGGCCCGCGTCGCCCGCGCGCCCTGGTGCTGGCACCGACCCGCGAACTGGCAACCCAGGTGCATGACAGCCTGCGTGGCTACAGCAAGTACCTGCGCATCCCCAGCGCCTGCATCTACGGCGGCGTCGGCATGGGCAACCAGCTGGACATGCTGCGCCGTGGCGTCGACCTGCTGGTCGCCTGCCCGGGCCGCCTGATCGACCACCTGGAGCGTCGCAGCGTCGACCTGTCCGGCGTCGAGATCCTGGTGCTGGACGAAGCCGACCGCATGCTCGACATGGGCTTCCTGCCCTCGATCAAGCGCATCCTCGCCAAGCTGCCGCGCCAGAACCGCCAGACCCTGCTGTTCTCGGCCACCTTCGAGGACAGCATCAAGCAGCTGGCGTTGGAGTTCATGCACAACCCGGAGCAGATCCAGGTCACGCCGAAGAACACCGTTGCCGAGACCATCACCCACCGCGTGCACCCGGTGGATGGCGCGCGCAAGCGTGAACTGCTGCTGCACCTGCTGGCCAAGGATTCCCGCGTGCAGACGCTGGTGTTCGGCCGCACCAAGCATGGTTGCGACAAGCTGGCCGACTTCCTGGAGAAGTCCGGCATCAAGACCGCGGCGATCCACGGCAACAAGAGCCAGGGCCAGCGCCTGCGCGCACTGGCTGACTTCAAGGCCGGCCGCGTGACCGTGCTGGTGGCCACCGATATCGCTGCCCGCGGCATCGACATCAACGAGCTGCCGAAGGTCATCAACTACGACCTGCCGATGGTGCCGGAAGATTACGTGCATCGTATCGGCCGTACCGGCCGTAACGGTTCGACCGGTGAGGCTGTCTCGCTGGTTGCACAGGACGAAGCCAAGCTGCTGCGCCAGATCGTGCGTCTGCTCGACCGCGACATGGACATCCGTGACGTGCCGGGCTTTGAGCCGCACACCCCGATTCGCTGGGGCAACAGCGCACCGGGCAAGGCAGAGCATCCGGGCGGCCACAAGGCACCGCGTCGCGGCAACGGCGGCCATGCCGCACGTCGTCCGACCGGCGATGCACCGCGCGGCGGCCGTGGCGGCCAGCCGCAGAAGCCGGGCGGCCAGCGCAATGCCGGCAATGGCCAGCAGCGTCGTGATGCACACCCGGGTGGTGGTCAGCGTCGTGGCGGTGGTGGCGGCCGTGGCCAGAGCCGTACCAGTGCCTGATTCCAACGTCTTGTTGGGATGAGATGAGTTGCAAAGAAAGGCCGACGCATTGCGTCGGCCTTTCTGGTTTTTGCGCTGTTGAGTGGCAAGCTATTGCCGCTGACCTCGTGCAATGGCCGGAACGAGATCAAAAGCTCCCCTCATCCGCTCCTGCGGAGCACCTTCTCCCGCAGGCGGGAGAAGGGAAGGCCCGTCATTGCCACGTCGAGGATCAGACACCGTGCACGCCTCAACCAGCGGTGGCCAAGCGCGTTGGCATTGAGCCTTCGCTTTGAGCCTTCGCATTGTGTTTTTGCTTTGGGCTTTGGCTCTGAGCTTTGGCTCTGAGCTTTGGCTTCGAGCTTGGGCTTCGAGCTTTGCTCTATCCCTTCTCCCGTTTACGGGAGAAGGTGCCCCGCAGGGGCGGATGAGGGCGGCTTTGGGCTTTTGCGACAACCGCTGCATGGCCGAGAAAAGCAAAACAGCACGGTGCTGCGCACCGCCCCCCTCACCCCAACCCCTCTCCCGCATGCGGGAGAGGGGCCCAGGTCTCAGGGGCGTTGTTACTCCCCGCGCTGGCGCGGGGTACTCAGGTGGTTCGCCTGCAGCAAGGCATTGAGCAGCAAACGCTCGGTACCATGCCAATACTTGCGGTGCGCCGGATCGTCGGCAAACAACACCACGTTGCCACTCCCGGTCGGCACCACCTGCAGATAGCTCGAACCCGACACCCGCGCACGATTCGCATCGGACAGATAGCCATTCACCACCGGCTCGCGGTCGATATTCACCACATTGAGGAAGGCATTCTTCACCGGCTCGAATACCAGCCCGCCTTCCTTGTTGATCCAGATGCGACGCTGTTGCACACCAAAGCCCAGCGGATGGGTCGGGTCGATATCAGCGCTCAGGATGTTGCCGCTGACCCGGCCCAGCGCGAACACGTCACGCACGGTGCCGAAATCCAGACGCTCCGCCTCATCCTTTTTGTCGCCTTCTCGTAACTTGGCTTCGGCAAGACCTTTGTCGATGGCCCAGCGCGCGCCAGTGCCATACACCACCAGGGAACCACCGGCGGCAATCCAACGCTTGAGCGCAGCCACACCGGCATCACTGACGTTTGCATAGGTACCGCCGGACAGCACGATCGAGGTGTAGCGCGCCAGATCAACGCTGGCCAGCTGTACAGGATCAAGCTTGGTCGACGGCAAGCCCAGCGAAGTATCCAGCGAGAACCAGGTCGAACCAATCTCGGTGGCGGACACACCCTCGCCCATCACCAGGGCAATGCTTGGCGTGCGCAGCACGCGCACATTGTCACTGCCCAGGTCGATACCGCTGGCAGCGCGACCACTGGCCAAGGCGTAAACCGTGACACCGGCTTCCTGCGCACGCGCCAGCACCTTGGCCTGCAACGATTCGGCGTCCACGGTCTGGCCCGCAACTGGAATCACCACCGCACCATGACCGAACGCCACATCACCGTTCGCAGTAGCGGCAGTGAACGGCTGGTGCGCGGTGCGCACACGCACGTTGTCGCGCAGGAGACCGCCCAGCAGGCGGAAGCTGCCAAAGTCACGTGCATCGGCCACATAGGCAAAACCCGCAGGGCCTCCGCTGATACCGCCCTGTGCCGTCGGCACCGCATCCACCGCCGCACCGCTCGGCAAGGCACCACGACTACCTGCATAGCGCAGGCCATACGCCGGAGCCACTGCATACGAGGTGCCGCTGTAGAACACATCGCCCTTCACCGCCGGCGTGAACTCGAGGATCGAATGGGCGAGGCGGAACTGCGGCTGCCGCGCCGGCACCACATAGGCCGAGCCGGCGAGGAAGCGTTTGCCGTCCACGTCCACATCACGCGCCAGCGCATGCACCTCGATGCGATGCTGCAACAACACTGCCAGCAGCTTGCGGGTCAGCGTGGCATCAGCGGCATCACCAAACACCCAGTCGTGCACCGGATAGGCTGCCGCCTGCTTCAAGGCGCTGCGGAAAAACTCCTTCTGCAGCGCGAACAGGCGATCACGGTCTTCCACCACGCCACGCACGCTGGCCAGGCCGGTAGCTACCTGGTTGCGGACGGTGAAGTCGAAATGCAGCGGGCCATTCACCGATTCCTGTACCAGGCCGCGCGAACTTGCCTGCTCCACTGTCACACCGACCGCACCGTGGAAATCCGGATAGGTCGAACCATAGATCGGCGAGAAGTTGTCGAAGTTCTCGCCGGTGTAGTACAGCGAGCCAAGATCATCCAGGGCCTTGGCATGGAAACGTGCCAGCCACTTGTTCGCCTCGTACGAAGACTTGGGCAGCAGCGGGCTTTCCATGCTCTTTGGTGATGGCTCGAAGTAATACGTGCTGTCCTTGCCCATCTCATGGAAGTCGATCTGGATATTCGGATACCAGCGATGGAACTGCGCGACCTTCGGCCAGCTGTCGGCCTGCGCCAACGCCAGCCAATCGCGGTTGAGATCGGTGAAGTAGTGATTGACGCGACCACTGGGGAACGGCTCGACGTGCTCCTTGTCGGCCGGATCCGCCGACGCTGGACGCGAACCCCAGGCGTTATGCCAGTTGGCGGCACGGTCGCGTCCATCCGGGTTCTGTGCCGGATCAATCACCACCACTGCCTGGTCCAGCCAGCGCGCGGTCTCCGCATCCTGGTTGGCGGCCAGGTAGTAAGCGGTGAGCATCGCTGCTTCACCGCTGGAGGTTTCATTGCCGTGCACGCTGTAACCCAGCCAGGCCACTGCCGGTGCATCGGCGCCGGGCAAGGGCTGTGCGGGATCGATCAGCGCCTGCCGTTGTGCGGCGATCTCGGCGCTGCGCGCATGGTTGCGTGCCGAAGTGATGGTCACCAGCAGCAGCGGGCGCTGCTCGTAACTTTGACCGATGACTTCGACCTTGACCTTGTCCGAGACCCGCGCCAGTTCGTTGAAGTAGGCCACCAGCTGATCATGCCGGGTGTAATGACTGCCGATTTCGTAGCCGAGGAACTGCTGCGGTGAAGGCACCTTCGCATCGAACTGCCGCGCGGTGGGGAAGTAGTAGCTGTTCTGGGCATGGGCCGGCGACAGGCTGATGAGTGTTGCCAACAACAGCGCTGGCAGCAGACGTGAAAAGCGGAACGACATGGGTGTAGCACTCCCCGATTGCATGAACGTTGTTGCCAAACTTCAAATTGAAAAGCGAAGCATGTAGTGGGGGGGGGGGGGGGGGGGGGGGGGGGGGCGCCACACCGCCCGGGGGGGGGGCGCGCGCGGGCACCCCCCCCCCCGCCGGCGGGGGGGGGGGG
>NZ_JBRREC010000146.1:0-6759 GCF_056760015.1 Stenotrophomonas sp. STEN029
CCCCCGCCGCGCCGCCGCCGCCCCCCCCCCCCCCCCCCCCCGCCCCCCCCCCCCCCCCCCCCCCCCCCCCCCCCCCCCCCCCCCCCCCCCCCCCCCCCCCACTACAGGTCGCTGGGCAAGCCGCTGCCGAGCATGGCTCGGCACTACATTGTTCCGGCGTGGTCTAATCGCGCACTCGTCGCCGAAGGACGTCGCCGTTGTCTACTTCTGTTTTCCAGCCTGTTGCGGGCAATGAGCGCATCGCTACTTTGGATGTGCTGCGCGGCTTTGCCCTGTTCGGCATCCTGCTGATGAACATGGAGGCCTTCAGCGGGCCGATGGACATGTCCTTTACCGGCATCGATCCGCACTGGCAGGGCTGGGACTACTGGGCCGATGCTTTTGTCTACGTCTTCGTGCAGGGCAAATTCTTTACCCTGTTCTCGCTGCTGTTCGGCGCCGGCTTCGCGGTGATGGCGCAGCGGGCTGCCATGGCGGGGCGTGACTTCACCCGTTTCTATCTGCGCCGCAGCCTGGGTCTGCTGGTCATCGGCGTGCTGCATGGACTGCTGCTGTGGTCCGGTGACATCCTGGTCGCCTACGCGCTGCTGTCTTTCGTATTGCTGGCCTTCCGTGAGGCGCCGCGCAGCTGGTTGCCCGCGCTGGGGACGATGGCGTATCTGGGCGCGGCTGTGCTGATGTTGATGCTGGGCGCCTTGATGCAGCTTGTGCCGGCCGATGCTGCCAGTGCGCAGGCAGCTGCCGCGGCAAAGGCAATCGAAGCGCAGCGCCAGGCGTACGGGCATGGCAGCTACCTGCAGGCGGTCGCGCAACGTCTGCGTGACGTCTTTGCTTCCCTGGGAGCGTTGCTGGTTGTCGGCCCGCAGGTGCTGGGCATGTTCCTGATCGGCGCATGGTTCGCGCGCAGTGGCGCCATTGCCGAGCCGGGTCGCTATCCGCGGTTGTGGGCAGGCTTGCGCTGGTTGCTGCTGCCTATCGGCCTGGCGGTGATGCTGCTGAGTACCTGGGTGCTGCCGTACAACGCCCCGGGGCAATTCAACATGCGCAGCGCGGGCGCCTACGCGTTGACGGCAGTCGCCGGTTTGATGATGTGCCTGGGCTACCTCGCATGGGGCGTGCGCTGGAGTCGTCATCTGCGATGGTTGGCGCCCGTCGGGCGCATGGCCTTGAGCAATTACCTGGGGCAGTCACTGGTCTGCACCCTGGTGTTCTACGGCTATGGCCTAGGCTGGTTTGAACAGGTTGGGCGTGCCTCACAGCTGCTGTTTGCGGTTGTTCTGTTCGCCATGCAGGTACTGCTCAGCCAGCTATGGCTGCGGCGTTTCCAGTACGGTCCGGTGGAGTGGCTGTGGCGGGCGTTTACATACTTGCAATTGCCACCACTGCGGCGCTGAGGCATTCGCGGCAATAAAATGACCGGGTGAACTGTCCCGAAGACGATGTACTTGTTGTTGGTGCCGGTGCCACCGGTCTGGCCACCGCGTTGGCGCTTTCCGAAGCGGGACGGCAGGTGCGGGTGATTGACGCTGGCAAACTTGGCGGCGCGACCTCGCACGGCAACTGCGGCACCATCACCCCCAGTCATGCACCGCCGCTGGCGGCGCCGGGTGTGCCGATGCGTGCGCTGCGTTGGATGCTGTCGCCGCAGGCGCCGTTGTATATCCCACCGCGACCTGATCCAGCGCTGTGGCGCTGGCTGTTCAAGTTCGCCGCTCGTTGCAATCGACGGGACTGGCTGCACAGCGCGCAGGGGCGCGCTGCATTGCTGAACGATTCGCGGCAGCGTCTGGCCGATTGGGTGCAGCGCTACCAGCTGGATTGCGAGTTCGCCGAGAAGGGTTTGGATTATGTGTTCCGCCAGCAACACAATTTCGACACGCATGCGACCGAATGCGGTGCTTTGGCAGACCTTGGCATCGCTACCGAGATCCTCGATGGCAGCGATTACGTTCGTGCTGAGCCCGCCTTCAAGGACGGTGTGATCGGTGCGATCCGTTTCCCGGGTGACGCCAGTCTGCGCCCTGATCGCTATACCGCCGAGCTGGGACGGGTATTGCGTGCGCGCGGTGTGCTGGTTGAAGAGTACTGCGCGGTGCAATCCTTCGAGCCGCACCGGCAGGGCGTACGCGTGCAGACCAATCGAGGTGCCCGTGATACCGGTGAACTGGTGCTTGCGACCGGTGCGTGGTCACCACGGCTGGCCGTCAGGTTGGGGCTACGCGCCCCGATCCAGGCAGGCAAGGGCTATTCCATCACCGGCAGCTGCCCGGTGCAGGTGCCGAGTCGGCCGGTGGTGCTGAAGGATCGATCGGTGTTCGTCATTGCCTGGGCTGAGCAGATGCGGCTGGGCGGCACGATGGAGTTTTCCGGGCAGGACCGGCGTTTGAATGGGACCCGTCTGCAGGCGCTGGAGCAGGCAGCGCGACAGTATCTGCGCCAGCCGATCGGCGAGGTCATCCATGAGCGCTGGTATGGCTGGCGGCCGATGACCTGGGATGACATGCCGATATTGGGGCGCTCACCCTTGCACGCTCACGTCTGGCTAGCGGCGGGTCATGGCATGCTCGGCATCAGTATGAGCAGTGGGAGCGGACAACTGATGGCTGATTTGATCACCGGGCAAGCGCCTGCAATCGATCCTGCGCCGTATCGCGTGGAGCGTTTCCAGTGAGCGCGCGCAATTACGATGTGGTGGTACTGGGGGGCGGCTCGGGCGGCTTGGCTGCCGCATTCCGCGCAGCATCCTACGGCGCCAAGGTGGCGATGCTGGAGCCTGCGCCGTTGGGGGGCACCTGCGTCAATGTGGGCTGCGTGCCGAAGAAGGCGATGTGGCTGGCTGCGGACCTGGCCGAGCGCATTGGACTGGCACGGAAGATCGGTTTCGATGTGCCTGCCGAACCGGCGCTGACGTGGTCAACCCTGTTGGAGCGACGCCAGCAGTACATCGCCAATATCCACGCCAGCTACCAGAAGCGGTTGGATGAAACCGGCGTGGTGCGGGTCAGCAATCGTGGACATCTGATCGATGCGCACACGGTTCAGTGCGAGGACGGCACCCAGTTCCGCGCCGAGCACATCGTCATCGCTACCGGCGCGCATCCGCTCAAGCCGGAGTTGCCGGGGGCAGCGTTGGGTGGTGTGTCGGATGATTTTTTTGCGCTGCGGGCGCGGCCGAACCGCGTTGCCTTGGTAGGCGGTGGTTATATCGCGGTGGAGCTTGCTGGCGTGCTACGAGCGTTGGGTAGCGAGGTTGCCTTGCTGGTACGCGGACAGCGCCTGCTGGACAAGTTTGACGCGGAAGTGTCGGACCAGCTGGCGGAGAACCTGCGCCTGCAGGGCGTGGAGCTGCACTTCGGCTGCAAGGTGGAGGCGCTGCAGCGGCAGCAGCAACAGATCCGCGCGCAGCTGCACAACGGCCCCGAGCAGGCTGTGTTCGACACCGTGCTGTTTGCGACCGGGCGCGGACCGAATACCCGAGGACTTGGTCTGGAGCAGGCAGGCGTGAAGCTGGGCGAGAAGGGCCAGGTCGAGGTGGATGACTACCAGAACACCTCGGTGCCTGGCATCTATGCGGTCGGCGACGTTACTGGCCGGGTGACCCTGACGCCGGTGGCGATTGCAGCCGCGCGCAGGCTGATGGATCGCGTGCTGGGCGGGCATCCGGAGGCCAGGCTCGATTACGAGAATGTTCCCAGTGTTGTGTTCGCGCATCCGCCGCTGGGCAGTGTCGGCCTGAGCGAGGAAGAGGCGAGCAGGCGCTTTGGCAAGGTGAGCACGTATTACAGCCGCTTCCGGCCGATGCTGCAGGCGCTGGGGCAGGGTGAAGTGCGCAGTCTGTTCAAGATGGTTTGCGCTGGCGAGGACGAGAAGGTGGTTGGCATCCATCTGCTGGGCGAGGGCGCCGACGAAATCCTGCAGGGATTAGCGGTGGCGGTGAAGGCTGGCGTGACACGCAGGCAGATGGAGGAGACGGTGGCGATCCATCCGACTTCGGCTGAGGAAGTTGTTCTGATGCGCTGAGGGGGCAGCAACAGCAATAGCAACAGCAACAGTGCAAAGGCACCCCTCCTCAATCCTCCCCTGCGCTGCGCGCAAGGGAGGAGGCGGATCCTGCAGTCGCCGACAATGCGTTTGCTCCCTCCCTTTGCCGCAGGCAAGGGGAGGGTTGGGGAGGGGTGTAGTTGATCTTGCTCCTTCTCCGGTAAACGCCTTGGTCCTACCCGCCAGCCCGTACAAATCCCTTAGCGCCCATAATGGAAAGCCATCTCCCCCGGATGCCGTAACAGCGTGACTGCTCCAAACCAGCGCGAGGCCACCATGGCCACGCCAACACTGCCCACCAGTTCGCGTCGGCTGTTGATCAGCGGCCTGTTGCTGGCCGCCACCGGTGCGATCGCCGCGTCCGGCAAGGCGGTGATCGTCAAGCTCGCCTACCGGCATGGCGCCGATGCCACCGCCTTGCTTGCGCTGCGGATGATGATCGCGTTTCCGTTCTTCATCGCCATGGGCGTGTGGGCGGCACGGCGCGCGCAGCCGCTGTCGGTCGGTGATCGTTGGCGGGTGCTGCTGCTCGGCTTCAGTGGTTATTACCTGTCGAGCTATCTGGATTTCCTTGGCCTGCAATACATCAGCGCCACGCTGGAACGGCTGATCCTGTATCTCAGCCCCACGTTGGTGGTGTTGATTGCATTGGTGGTGCTCAAGCAACGGCCCACCCGCATCCAGGTAGCGGCCTTGCTGGTCAGCTACCTCGGCGTATTGCTGGCTTTCGGCCATGACATCCAGCTCGAAGGCCGGCGTACCTTGATCGGCTCGGCCCTGGTGTTCGCCAGTGCGCTCAGTTATGCGGTGTATCTGTTCGGCAGTGGTCAGGCGGTGGCGCGGATTGGCGCGGTGCGCCTGACTGCCTACGCCAGCATGGTGGCCTGCGTGCTGTGCATCGGCCAATACCTGTTGTTCCAGCCCTGGGCAGCGCTGTGGGAGTACGCGCCGCCGGTGTACTGGCTGTCACTGCTCAACGGCACGGTCTGTACTGTCTTGCCGGTGCTGGCGATCATGATCGGGGTCAAGCGGATTGGCTCTTCGCTAGCGGCGCAGGTGAGTATGCTGGGGCCAGTTTCCACGATTGTGCTCAGCGTATGGCTGCTCGACGAACCGATGGGTATTTGGCAAAGCGCCGGGACGGTGCTGGTGCTGCTGGGCGTGCTGCTGGTGGGCAGCGGCGTGGCGAAGAAGAAGCGATGAGCCCGGAGGCCAGTGCCGCCGCCGGGCATGCACGCATCCTTGAGGCGATTCGTGCCATTCCGCGTGGGCAGGTGCTGGGCTATGGCGAAGTGGCGGCCAAGGCCGGGCTGCCCGGAAGGGCAAGGCTGGTAGCGCGACTGCTGGGCAGCAATGAGGACCCGGAGCTGCCCTGGCATCGGGTGCTGCGCTCGGACGGTCGCATCGCAATGCCGGAGGGCTCGCGCGGTTGGCGCGAACAGAGCCAGCGGCTGCGGGCCGAGGGCGTGGCGGTGGAGAACGGCAGGGTGAAGCGGCCCAAACCGCCGCGCAGCCTGGACGAGGCGATCTGGGGCCCGGGCTAGCCGCTGCGGCTATGATGTAGCCAGTTTCCCCGGATGCCACCATGTTCCCGCGCCTACCCAAGATCACCCAGACATTGCTGATCGCCAACGTCGTCCTGTTCCTGCTGCAGCAGCTTCCGCAGACGGCGGGCATCTTCACCCAGCTGATGCTGTGGCCGCTGGGTTCACAGCAGGTCTTCAGCGATTCACCGGGATTCGAACCGTGGCAGCTGCTGAGCTATGGGTTCCTGCATGGCAGCTTCGGCCATCTGTTCTTCAACATGCTGGCGCTTTTCATGTTTGGTGCGCCGTTGGAGGCGACCTGGGGCGAGAAGCGCTTCCTGACCTATTACATGGTGTGCGTGGTCGGCGCTGGCCTGTGCCAGTTGCTGGTGGCTGCGTTTGCCGGGGAGTACAACCCGGTGCTGGGTGCCTCTGGCGGTGTGTTCGGCCTGTTGCTGGCCTACGGCATGTTGTTCCCGAACCAACGGGTGGTGCTGTTGTTCCCGCCGATCCCGATGAAGGCACGTACTTTCGTGATCGTGTTTGGTGCGATTGAGCTGCTGCTGGGCTTCACCGGTTGGCAGCCCGGGGTGGCCCACTTCGCCCACTTGGGCGGCATGCTGTTTGGCTGGTTGCTGATCCGCTACTGGCGTGGGCAGCCACCGTTCAACAAGCGTGGCCCGCACCTGCGTCGCGTCAAATAACAAGCAACTGTAGTGCCGAGCCATGCTCGGCAGAGGCTTTACCTGCGCAAGGCAGCCCTCACCCCAACCCCTCTCCCGCAAGCGGGAGAGGGGCTCAAGTGGTAGTGCCGAGCCATGCTCGGCAGAGACTTTACCCGCGCAAGGCAGCCCTCACCCCAACCCCTCGCCCGCAAGCGGGAGAGAGGCTCAAGCGGTAGTGCCGAGCCATGCTCGGCAGAGGCTTTACCTGCGCAAGGCAGCCCTCACCCCAACCCCTCTCCCGCAAGCGGGAGAGGGGCTCAAGTGGTAGTGCCGAGCCATGCTCGGCAGAGACTTTACCCGCGCAAGGCAGCCCTCACCCCAACCCCTCGCCCGCAAGCGGGAGAGAGGCTCAAGCGGTAGTGCCGAGCCATGCTCGGCAGAGGCTTTACCTGCGCAAGGCAGCCCTCACCCCAACCCCTCTCCCGCAAGCGGGAGAGGGGCTCAAGTGGTAGTGCCGAGCCATGCTC
>NZ_JBRREC010000147.1:0-6005 GCF_056760015.1 Stenotrophomonas sp. STEN029
CCCCCCAACGGTGCCGGCCAGTAAAACCCGGCCCGGGGGTTGGCCCCCCCCCTGCCGGGGCTGGGGCTCCCCGGTCCCCCCCCCCCCCCCCCTGGGCTCGGCTCTACAGGCGCGGAACCACGGCTGCGTCAGCCAGCTAAGAGCCAACCCCTCCCCAGCCCTCCCCTTCGCTACGCGAAAGGGAGGGGGCAACGGCGGCCCTGCTGTGCCTTACAGCGCGCGGTGCTTGGCTTCGCCGAAGAACGGGGTGTGGTGGGCGCAGTCGTTCAGGCGTACCACTTCCAGGTGCTCGACATCCGGACCTTCCAGCAGGTTCAGCGTGGTCGGGGCTTGGCGGAAGCTCCACAGCTTGGAGATCGGCAGGCCGAGGATCCGGCACAGGATGACGCGGTTGACCGCATCATGCGCGACCACCAGCAGGGTGTCGTCCTCGCCCAGGCCTTCGGCGGCGGCGGTCAGGCCGCGCCAGCTGCGGTCCAGCACCTGGCGAAGCGACTCGCCGCCGGGCATCAGCACGGTATCGGGTTCCTCGCGCCAGGCGCGCAGGCGCGCCGGGTCTTTCTCGTCGATCTCGCTGGCGAGCAGACCTTCCCACTCACCGTGGGCGATTTCCTGCAGGTCCGGCTCGGTCAGCAACATGGATTCGCGTGCGCCGCCCAATGCGGCCTTGGCGGTGGCCTGCGCACGGCTCAGCGGTGAGGCCACGGCGCGGGTGATCTGCACATCGGCCAACCGCTCACCCAGGGCTTTTGCCTGGGCCTCACCCACCGGCGAGAGGGGAATGTCGATCTGGCCCTGGTAGCGGCCTTCGGCGTTCCACGGCGTTTCGCCGTGACGGGCAAGCAGGATGCGCATGCAGCTGTTTCCATTGTGATGGGGGTCCCCGCCAGCTGTCCGCGGCGGGAGGGGCATCATAGCCCGGCCATGCGCCGATACCGTCCACGGTTACCTTCGATACGGATCCGGCACCAGCACCTGTCCTCGCTGTACCCACGGTTTGCCGAAGCCGCAAGACCAGACTGCCCCGATACCCGGCAACAGCACCGACGGCACGGTTGCGCGCCGGGCGCAGGCGTTACCATGCCGGTTCCCTATCGGTGGCACGGTGTGACTTCCGCACGAGGGCAGCAACTTCAAGGCCCCAGAACGCGGCATGACCAACATCCCCAGTTCTCCCAAGCAGTTCAAACTCAAGCTCTGGCATGAACGTCGCGACCGCTGGGTCGCGGTGCTGGTCACGGCTGTGCTGCATGTGCTGATGTTGTTGCTCCTGCTGTACTCCAATCCGCCAGTGGTTTCCTCGCCGCAGGGCTCCTCCGGTGGCGGCCGCACCAAGGTCGATTTCGTCGGCGAGGCACCACCGTCCACGGAGCAGAGCAAGGTGCCGCCCAAGGACAAGCCCAACAAGACCACGCGCTCACAGCCCAAGCCGACCACGCAGCGACGCAGCGAGGAACGCAAGCCGGTACCGGAAGCCCGCTATATCGAACCGCCGAGCGAGCCGGAGCAGGAAGAAACCAAGACCCAGGAACTGGCCCAGACGCCGGCCGCGCCCGCAGCCGCGGCCAGCCCGTCGGAAACCGTGCCGAGGCGTACGCAGACCTGGACAGGACGCCCGCCCGGCTCGCTGGACAGGACCACCGCGCAGGATGATTACGGTCGCTCCGCCGGCCAGGGCAATGACAGCGGCAAAAGCATCGATCGCAGTGCCGGAGCACCGGCCATGGAAGTCGGCGGCTACCAGATCGTCTATGACCTGCTCAGCGAGGAGAAGCTGCGCGCATGGATGGACGGGGCCAAGGAGGTCAATGGCAAGAAGGAATTGTCGATCCCGCTGCCCGGCACCACGTATTTGATGGTCTGCCCCGCCGAGGTCGCGCTGCGCCGTGGCTCCAGCAAGTGCCGCATGCTGCAGGCCGGTTCACCCGAGCTGCAGGACATCGGCGATGCGCGCCAGTTCGTCATCGTGATGTACGTCTACCGCTACGGCGAACTGCTGTGGCGCGGGCCCGGGCCGTACCGCTGAGCCGAACGAAGATGGGTAGTGCCGAGCCATGCTCGGCAAGGGCTCTACCGGGAAAGCCTCTGCCCCGGCTGGGGGCGGCCGACAGCCCCCCCGCCGCGCCGGGCTCGGGGCGCCCAAAGCGTTACCCGCCCCGCGTCCCCCCCCCCCCCCCCCCCCCCCCCCCCCCCCCCCCCCCCCCCCCCCCCCCCCCCCCCCCCCCCCCCCCCCCCCCCCCCCCCCCCCCCCCACTACAGCCGCCAGGCATCGACTGCATCGGCCAGCCAAAAGCTTACCCCTCCCCGATCCTCCCCTTCGCTGCGCGAAAGGGAGGGAGCAAAGCGTAGTGCCGAGCCATGCTCGGCATGGGGCTCTACCGGTACCGCAAAATGTAGGAGCGGCGTAAGCCGCGAAGCACCTGATCCATCAGATTGCGCGCATGCCGGCAGTTTCAATGCTATCGGCTTCGCGGCTTACGCCGCTCCTACAACGCTGTGTGCTGCGCGCAAAGAAAAGCCCGGACGGTTTCCCGTCCGGGCTATTACTTGAACCATGCAACTCGAACTTACTTCGAGGCGGCGTCCATTTCCTTCAGCAGCTGCGGCGCCGGCGCCACTTCCTGCATGATCCAGCGCATATAACGCTCGTCGACCGAGATCATGCGGGTCATCACCGGGTCGAACACCCAGTTGCTGGCGACCGATTCCCAGATGCCGTCAAACGCCAGGCCGACCAGGCGGCCGTGCGCGTCCAGCACCGGCGAACCGGAGTTGCCGCCGGTGATGTCCAGGTCGGACAGGAAGTTCACCGGCACGCTGCCGATACGCTTGTCCTCGAAGCCGCCGTAACGCTTGGCCTTGACCGCATCGATCAGCGCCTGCGGCGAGTCGAACGGGTCCTTGCCGGTTTCCTTGGCGACGATGCCTTCCAGGTCGGTGAAGGCTTCCTGCACCTTGCCGTCCAGGCCGGTGTAGCCCTTCACGTTGCCGAAGGTGATGCGCAGCGACAGGTTGGCGTCCGGGTAGACGAACTCACCCTTGGTCTTCTTGTAATCGGCAATGGCCTGCAGGAACAGCGGACGTGCCACCAGCTCCTCGCCCATGCGCAGCTTGCGCTGGTGTTCCAGCTCCAGCAGTGCCGGCATCACAGCCACGGCGTACTGGATGGCCGGGTCGTTGCTGGCTTCAAACGCGGCCTTGTCGGCACCGAACCACTTCAGGCGCTCATCCAGGCTGCCGAGCTTGGAGCCGTCCAGGCGCGCGACCGTAGCCTCGACCGCCTTGGCATCCACGCCGCCAATCCACTTGTCGAATGCCGACAGGTGCTGGCCGGCCGGCAGCTGCACGTATTGCTGCAGCCAGTACTGCTGGAACTGACGGTCCATGGCCGGCACATAGCGGCGGTCCATCTGCTTCAGGCCGCCTTCGATGGTCGGCAGATCGCGTTCCTGGTAGCCCTCTTCGCGCTGTGCGTCCGGCTTGGCCTTTTCAATGGCCAGGCGGTACAGGCGTACGGCGGTGCCGAGGGTGCCGGTGCGGTTGAGCATGGCCAAGTTGAGGTCACGCGCCTGGTTCATGCGCGACTGCTGGCCCAGCGTCTGCAGCTGTGCGAACGCATCCAGCGCCGGCTTGCCGGCAGCGCCCTGGCCGCGCAGCCATTCGAGCACCGCGGTTTCCGCAGCCTGCTTCTGGCCGAGCACGTTGTTGCGCTTGAAGCCGTCCAGCTGGCCGTCGTAGTTCTTGCTGGTGTTGTTCCAGCTGGCCATGTTGGACGCGTACTTCACCGCGATGTCCTGGTTGTCCTTGCTGGCCGCTTCGACCATCGCGATCTGGTCCTTGTAGGCCTTGGCGATCGACGGGTAGGTCCAGGTGGCGGTGTTCTCGAACTCACTGACCAGCGCATAGCGATCGGTGCGGCCCGGGTAACCGGCCACCATCACGAAGTCACCCTCGCCCAGCGGCTGGTTGGCCAGCTTCAGCCAATGCTTGGGCTGGTACGGCACGTTGTCGGCGGCGAAAGCGGCCGGCTTGCCGTCCTTGCCGACATAAGCGCGGTAGAACGAGAAATCGCCGGTGTGGCGCGGCCACATCCAGTTGTCGACGTCACCGCCGAACTTGCCGACGCTGCCCGGCGGCGCATAGGCCAGGCGCACGTCCTTGATTTCCATGTTCTTGAACAGGCGGTAGGTGTTGCCACCGGAGAAGCTGTACAGGGTGCAGCTGTAGGCGTCATCGGTTTCGCAGGCGGCGATGGCCTGCTTCTCGAAGGCTTCCAGTGCCTGGGTGCGCTTGAGCGGGTCGTTGCCGGCGCCAGCGATGGCGGCCTTGGCCTGTGCGGTGACATCGGTGATGTCGTCCAGCACGTAGATGCGGGCATTCGGGCCGGCGCTCAGCTCGTCCTTCAGGGTCGGCGCGTTGAAGCCGTCCTTGATCAGGTTCTTCTCGGCGGTGGAGTTCAGCTGGATCGAGCCGTAGGCGCAATGGTGGTTGGTCACCACCAGGCCCTGCGGCGAAACGAAGCTGGCGGTGCAGCCACCCAGCGCAACCACCGCGCCCATCGGGTCGCCGGTCAGGTTGGCCAGCTGCTGCGGGTCCAGCTTCAGGCCAGCCTGCTTCAGCGGGCCGGCAATTTCCGGCAGCTGCTGCGGCACCCACATGCCTTCGGCGGCGTGCGCGGTCTGCGCCAGGCCCAGGCCAGCAACGATGGAAAACGCAAGGAAATTCACGCGCATTACGCACATCCGAAAGTTTGGAAGGGCCGATTGTAGCCGTTGTAACCGTCCGCCTCCCCTGCCATCGGTCAGTACGGGGCGGTTACGGCTGAAAGCTTATAATCGCCCTCTTTCCTCACACTGCGGTCTCCTGCAATGGCACAGACGATGAAGGCGCTGGTAAAGCGCGAAGCGACCAAGGGCATCTGGATGGAAGAGGTGCCGGTGCCTACGCCGGGCCCGAACCAGGTGCTGATCAAGCTGGAAAAGACCGCCATCTGTGGCACCGACCTGCACATCTACCTGTGGGACGAGTGGAGCCAGCGCACGATCAAGCCGGGCCTGACCATCGGCCATGAGTTTGTCGGCCGCATCGCCGAGATCGGCCCGGGCGTGACCGGCTATGAAGTCGGCCAGCGTGTCTCGGCCGAAGGCCACATTGTCTGCGGCCATTGCCGCAACTGCCGCGGCGGCCGCCAGCACCTGTGCCCGAACACCGTCGGCATCGGCGTCAACGTCAATGGCGCCTTCGCCGAATACATGGTGATGCCGGCCACCAACCTGTGGCCGATCCCGGACCAGATTCCGTCCGAGCTGGCCGCGTTCTTCGACCCCTACGGCAACGCCGCGCATTGCGCGCTGGAGTTCGACGTGATCGGCGAAGACGTGCTGATCACCGGCGCCGGTCCGATCGGCATCATTGCCGCAGGCATCTGCAAGCACATCGGTGCGCGCAACGTGGTGGTCACCGACGTCAATGATTTCCGCCTGAAGCTGGCCGCCGACATGGGCGCCACCCGCGTGGTCAACGTCGCCAACCAGTCGCTGAAGGACGTGATGGCCGAGCTGCACATGGAAGGCTTCGACGTGGGCCTGGAAATGAGTGGCAACCCGCGCGCCTTCAACGACATGCTCGACTGCATGTACCACGGCGGCAAGATCGCCATGCTCGGCATCATGCCCAAGGGCGCTGGTTGCGATTGGGACAAGATCATCTTCAAGGGCCTGACCGTGCAGGGCATCTACGGCCGCAAGATGTACGAGACCTGGTACAAGATGACCCAGTTGGTGCTGGGCGGCTTCCCGCTGGGCAAGGTGATGACCCACCAGTTGCCGGTGGACCGCTTCCAGGAAGGTTTCGACCTGATGGAACAGGGCAAGGCCGGCAAGGTCGTGCTGAGCTGGAATTGAGCCCAGGCGGAATCGGTAGTGGGGGGGGCCGGGGGGGCCGGGCGGGCGCCGGCGGCACAACAAAGAATAAGAGGAGGCGAAAACAAAAGAGAACACCAAAGG
>NZ_JBRREC010000148.1:0-5922 GCF_056760015.1 Stenotrophomonas sp. STEN029
CCGGCCTGTCCGGGCGCGCGCGACGCCCCCCCGCGCTCCGCGCGCCGGCCGCCCCCCCCCCCCCCCCCCCCCCCCCCCCCCCCCCCCCCCCCAAAAAAATGGCCGCCCCCCCCCCCCCGGGCCCCCCACTACAGGTGACGCATCAGGACTTCATGCGTTCCCAGAAACCCTTTACACCGTCGATGAAGGTCGCCGACTTCGGCGAGTGCTTGCGCGCTTCTTCGCCGACGAAGGTGGCTTCAAACTGTTCCAGCAGCTTGCGCTGCTCGGCCGTCAGGTTGACTGGGGTTTCCACCACGACGCGGCAGTACAGGTCGCCTTCGGTACGGCTGCGCACCGACTTGACGCCCTTGCCACGCAGACGGAACAGCTTGCCGGTCTGGGTCTCGGCGGGAATGCGGATTTCCGCTTCGCCACCCAGGGTTGCGACGCGGATCGCATCACCCAGCGCTGCCTGCGAGATACGCACCGGCACTTCGCAGTGCAGGTCGTCGCCATCGCGGGTGAAGATCGCATGCTCACGCACGCGCACTTCTACGTACAGGTCGCCCGCCGGCGCACCGGCCGGGCCGGCCTCGCCTTCGCCCTGCAGGCGGATGCGGTCGCCGGTATCAACGCCTGCCGGCACCTTGACCGACAACACCTTGTCTTCCTCGACACGGCCATTGCCATGGCAGGTCTTGCACGGCTTGCTGATGATCTGACCGCGACCATCGCAGTTGTGGCAGGCCTGCTGCATGGCGAAGATGCCGCGCTGCACGCGTACCTGGCCGCGGCCACCGCAGACATTGCAGGTCTCGACCTTGCGGTCTTCCGAGCCGCTGCCGTCGCAATCACCGCACTCGGCCAGGGTCGGAATCTCGATGCGGCGTTCAACGCCTGCCACCGCTTCTTCCAGGTCCAGCTCCATCACGTAGCCGATGTCGGCACCGCGACGCGGCTGACGCGGACCGCCGCCACCTCCGCCAAAAATGTTGCCGAAGATGTCGCCGAAAATATCATTCATGTCCGGACCACCCGGACCACCGCCGCCGCCCATGCCATGCTCGAACGCAGCGTGGCCGTGGGCGTCGTACATGCGCCGCTTATTGCCGTCGGACAGGGTTTCGTACGCCTCCTTGCACTCCTTGAAGGCAGCTTCAGCGGCGGCATCGCCCGGGTTGCGGTCCGGGTGGTGCTTCATCGCACAACGGCGATAGGCCTTCTTCAGCTCTTCATCGGTGGCGGTGCGGGCTACGCCCAGTACTTCGTAATAATCGCGTTTCATCGGCACATGAGGTTCTGTAATCGGGGTTGGGAATCAGGGACGAAAAGCCTGGTATTGCAGATACCGGAAGGGGATCCGGAAGCCGGAACAATAGTTCCGGACCCCGAATCCCCAGTTACAACACCGGCCTTGCTTACTTCTTGTCGTCCTTGACTTCGGTGAACTCGGCGTCCACCACATCGTCATTGGACTGGGCGCCAGCATCGGCACCCGGAGCCTGGCCCTGCTCACCGGCAGAAGCGGCGGCAAACAGCGCCTGACCGGCTTCTTCCAGCGACTTCGACTTGGCTTCGATCTGTGCCTTGTCATCGCCCTTCATTGCGGTTTCCAGATCGGCCAGTGCGGCTTCAACCTTGCCGATCACGTCGCCGCCAACCTTGCTGCCATGCTCGGTGATGGCGCTGCGGGTGGCGTGGATCAGACCGTCAGCCTGGTTGCGGGCCTGCACCAGCTCCTGGAACTTCTTGTCTTCTTCGCGGTTGGCTTCCGCGTCGGCGACCATGCGTGCGATCTCTTCCTCGGACAGACCCGAACCGGCCTTGATCTCGACCTTCTGTTCCTTGTTGGTCTTCTTGTCCTTGGCCGACACGTGCAGGATGCCGTTGGCGTCGATGTCGAAGGACACCTCGACCTGCGGCATGCCGCGCGGTGCCGGCTCGATGCCGGACAGGTCGAACTTGGCCAGCGACTTGTTGTAACGGGCCTGCTCGCGCTCACCCTGCAGCACGTGCACGGTCACGGCCGACTGGTTGTCCTCGGCGGTCGAGAAGGTCTGCGAGGCCTTGGTCGGGATGGTGGTGTTCTTCTCGATGATCTTGGTGAACACGCCACCCATGGTCTCGATACCCAGCGACAGCGGGGTCACGTCCAGCAGAAGCACGTCCTTGACGTCGCCGCCCAGCACGCCGCCCTGGATCGCAGCACCCAGTGCCACGGCTTCGTCCGGGTTGACGTCCTTGCGCGGTTCCTTGCCGAAGAACTCGGTAACAGCCTGCTGCACCTTCGGCATGCGGGTCTGGCCACCGACCAGGATCACTTCGCTGATGTCGCTCGAACGCAGGCCGGCGTCATTCAACGCAACGCGGCACGGCTCGATCGACTTCTTGATCAGCTCTTCGACCAGGCTTTCCAGCTTGGCGCGGGTCAGCTTGATGTTCAGGTGCTTCGGACCGGAAGCGTCTGCAGTGACGTACGGCAGGTTCACTTCGGTCTGCTGCGCGGACGACAGCTCGATCTTGGCGCGCTCGGCGGCGTCCTTCAGGCGCTGCAGGGCCAACGGGTCCTTGCGCAGGTCGATGCCCTGGTCCTTCTGGAACTCTTCAACCAGGTATTCGATGACGCGGTTGTCGAAGTCTTCGCCGCCCAGGAAGGTGTCACCGTTGGTGGCCAGCACTTCGAACTGCTTCTCGCCGTCGACGTTGGCGATCTCGATGATCGACACGTCGAAGGTGCCGCCGCCCAGATCGTAGACAACGATCTTGCGATCCTTGTTGTCGCCCTTGTCCAGGCCATAGGCCAGGGCAGCCGCGGTCGGCTCGTTGATGATGCGCTTGACGTCCAGACCGGCGATGCGGCCTGCGTCCTTGGTGGCCTGGCGCTGGCTGTCGTTGAAGTACGCCGGCACGGTGATGACCGCTTCGGTGACCTTTTCACCGAGGAAGTCCTCGGCAGTCTTCTTCATCTTCTCCAGCACGCGGGCAGAGATTTCCTGCGGTGCCATCTTCTTGGCATCGCTGGTCTGTACCCATGCGTCGCCGTTGTCATGCGCCAGGATGGCGTACGGCACGTGGGCGATGTCCTTCTGCACTTCGGCGTCGGTGAACTTGCGGCCGATCAGGCGCTTCACCGCGTAGAAGGTGTTCTTCGGGTTGGTGACGGCCTGACGCTTGGCCGAGGCACCCACCAGCACTTCGCCGTCCTTGGTGTAGGCGACGATGGAGGGCGTGGTGCGATCGCCTTCCGAGTTTTCAATGACGCGGGCCTTGCCGCCGTCCATGATCGCCACGCACGAGTTGGTGGTGCCGAGGTCGATACCAATGATTTTGCCCATGGGGGACTCCTGAGATTCGTTTGCCGGCAGCCGCCGGGGATGAATGGGATATGGGGAAGGACCTGATGACATTCAAGTCATCCCCGGAACACTGTTTGCCGACGGCCGCGCCTGATTTAGGCAGCGGCCAGCCAGCGCGGCCGATCAGTCGGCCTGGGCCACCACAACCAGCGCCGGCCGCAGCAGGCGCTCGTTGAGCAGGTAGCCCTTCTGGAACACGGTCACTACCGCGCCCGGGGCCACGCCGGCCGGTGCCGGCACCTGGCTGATGGCCTGGTGATGCTCCGGATTGAAGGCCTGGCCGGCCGGGTCGAGCAGGACCAGACCGTTGTCAGCGGCTACTTTGAGCAGCTGCTTGTAGGTCAGTTCCATACCTTCGCGCAGCGGATTGGGCTCGCTGCCAGCAGCAGCCAGGCCTGCATCCAGGCTGTCGAACACCGGCAGCAGGTCGCCAAGCAGCTTCTCGTTGGCGAACTTGCGGGCCTGGTCGATGTCACGGGCCACGCGCTTGCGCTGGTTCTCCAGGTCGGCGCGTTCGCGCAGCGATTCGGCCTTGACCTGCTCCAGCTCGGCACGCAGCGCCTCGATCTGGTCGTGCTGCGCGTCGTCACCGCCCATGGCGGCGTTCTCGGGGTCGAATTCAGTGTGCTCTTGGTTCATTTCCGGTTCCTTGGCGGATGTTCTGCCGCCTACCCCGACCCGTATGTGGGCTGTACCGAGAGTTTCAAGGCTCAGGCTCACTCCATGAGACGCTTTGTTCCTAATCTGTGCCGGTCACCGTCTGTCCTACATTGACCTATCCAGCCCGCATGCTAGTTTTGCGCGGCCCCTAGACCCGCCCGCCATGCTCAGACATCTATCGATCAAGGATTTTGCCGTTGTCCGCGCCACCGAACTCGAGTTCGGGCCAGGCATGACTGTTGTTTCCGGCGAGACCGGCGCCGGCAAGTCATTGATGGTGGACGCATTGGGCTTCCTGTCCGGCCTGCGCGCCGACTCCGGCGTGGTCCGCCACGGCGCCAGCCGCGCCGAGCTGTCAGCCGAGTTCAGCCTGGACGACGACGCCCCGGCACGCAGCTGGCTGCGCGACAACGAGCTGGACGACGAGGAGCAATGCCAGTTGCGGCGGGTGATCCGCGCCGACGGCGGCTCCCGCGCCTTCATCAACGGCCGCCCGGTGCCGGTGTCGCAACTATCTGAACTGGCCGGCTTCCTGGTCGAGATCCACGGCCAGCACGACCAACAAGCGCTGCTGTCGCGCCCCAGCCAGCTGGCCCTGCTCGATGCCTTCGCCCGCAACGAGGCCGAACGCACTGCCGTGCGCGGCGCCTCCACCCAATGGCAGGCACTGCTGGACGAGCGCGATGCGCTGTCCCAGCAAGGCGACGTCTCCGACCGGATCGGCTTTCTCGAGCACCAGCTCGGTGAGCTGCAGCGCGAAGACCTGGAGCCGGCAGCCATCGCGGCGCTTGGCGCCAGCCACCGCCGCCAGGCCCATTCCACCGCATTGATCGAAGCCTGCCAGCGTGCCGGCGGCCTGCTCAATGGCGACGAGGACGGCCCTTCCCTGCTCTCGCTGCTGCAGCAGGTGCGCAACGAACTGGGCCGGGTCAGCCAGCACGACGCCCGCCTGGGCGAGGTCGATGCCATGCTCGATGCCGCCGGCATTCAGTTGCACGAGGCGCTGGCCCTTCTTGACCGAGTCCAGGACGACCTGGACAGCGACCCGGAAGCCTTCGAGGACATCGAGCGCCGGCTGAGCCGCCTGCACGATCTGGCCCGCAAGCACCGCGTGCCAATGGAAGAGCTGGCCGCCACCCGCGACCGCCTCGAAGCCGAGCTGGAGCAGCTGCGCGGCGCCGACGAGCGCCTGGCCAAGCTGGCCGGCGAGATCGACAAGGCTGCCGCCCGCTGGCAGGCCGTGGCTGCCAGCCTTTCCAGCAGCCGCCAGGCGGCTGCCTCCTCCCTGTCCGACACCACCACCGCCCTGATCGGCGAGCTGGGCATGGGTGGCGGCCAGTTCCTTATCGAACTGGAGCCACAGGCACAGCTGCGCCCCGACCCGAATGGTGCCGAGCGGGTCGAGTTCCTGGTCGCCGCCAACGCCGGCCAGCCGGCCCGCGCCCTGCGCAAGGTCGCCTCCGGCGGTGAGTTGTCGCGCATCTCCCTGGCCATCGAAGTCGCCGCACTGGGCCTGGACGCCGTGCCGACGATGGTTTTCGACGAAGTGGACTCCGGCATCGGCGGCGCCATCGCCGACATCGTCGGCAAGAAGCTGCGCGCCCTGGGCGAGCATCGTCAGGTCTTGTGCGTGACCCATTTGCCACAGGTCGCCTCCAAGGGCCATTCCCATTACCGGGTCAGCAAGGCACCGGTGGAAGGCATGACCCAGAGCGCGGTTGAGCTGCTGGATGCCAAGGGCCGCGAGGAAGAGCTGGCACGCATGCTGGGCGGGGCTGAGATCAGCAAGGAGGCGCGGGCCGCGGCGCGGAAATTGCTGACGGAGGCCTGATAGCGGGAAGCCCGGGCTTTGGGCTTTGGGCTTTGGGCTTTGGGCTTTGGGCTTTGGGCTTGGGCTTGGGCTTTGGGCTTTGGGCTTGGGCTT
>NZ_JBRREC010000149.1:0-5780 GCF_056760015.1 Stenotrophomonas sp. STEN029
GTAAAGCCCCTGCCGAGCATCGCTCGGCACTACAGGGGTTGGGTGCAGCCAAACAGGTTCAATGCGTCTCGCGGCGGACGTGGCGCACGAAGCGGCGCAGCAGTTGCCGGGCCAGCGGCGCGGCGCTGACCTCGCGGGCGACGCTGCGGGCGCAGCCGCCGTGGCGGGCGATGCAGTCGGCGCGGGCGCGCACATAGCCGCGCATATGGTGGGTGGCGAATTCCGGGTGGAACTGCAGGCCCCAGGCCTGTTCGCCCCAGCGGAAGGCGTGGCAGTTGTCCTGCACCGAGCGGGCCAGCACGGTGGCGCCTTCGGGCGCGCGCAATACCGTCTGCAGGTGGGTGGCGTGGGCCGGGAAGCTGGCCGGCAGGCCGGCGAACAGTGGATCGGCCGAAGCCGGGGCTTCCAGCTCCAGCTGGATGGTGCCGGACTCGCGTCCGGCCGGGTTGTAGGCCACTTCGCCGCCCAAGGCATGCGCCAGCAGCTGGTGGCCGTAGCAGATGCCGAGCAGCGGCATGCCGGCGTGGGCGGCGTCGCGCAGCCAGTCGGCGCTGCGTTCACTCCAATCGGCGCGATCGGTGACGAAGGCGGCCGAGCCGGTGACGATGGTGGCGGCGAAATCGCTACGTTCGGGCAGCTGCTCGCCGTGCTCGACGTTGACCACCACGGTGTCGGCTTCTTCCAGCCCGGCGGCGACGCGGATCCAGTGCGGGAAACGCCCATAGCGACGCAGGGTCGGGAACGGTTGCCCGGTTTCAACGATCAAGAACGGCTGGGACTTCATTCCGGCGGCGGCAGTACTGACAGGACTTCCTCGATTGTAGTCAGCCCTGCTGCCACCTTTTCAAGCCCGGTGCGGCGCAGGGTGCGCAGTCCGTCGGCGGTCGCGGCCTTGCTGAATCCGGCCAGATCCATGTCGCGGGTGATCAGGGCGCGCAGTCGCGAACCCAGTGGTAGCAGCTCATACAGGCCGATCCGGCCCATGTAACCGGTGCGTCGGCACTCCAGGCAACCGACCGGCGCATATGCCGTGACCACATCTGGTAATGCTTCATGGGCATGACGTAGTGGCGCCCAGTCGCTGTCGCTCAAGCTGTCCGGCGCCTTGCAATGCGGGCACAGGGTACGCACCAGTCGCTGCGCCAGCACGCCGTTGACGGTGGAGGCGATCAGGTAATGCGGCACACCCAGGTCGAGCAGGCGGGTGATCGCCGAGGGCGCGTCGTTGGTGTGCAAGGTGGACAGCACCAGGTGGCCGGTCAGCGAAGCCTGCACCGCCATCTGCGCGGTTTCCAGGTCGCGGATTTCGCCGATCATGATGATGTCCGGGTCCTGCCGCAGCAGGGTGCGCACGCCGGAGGCGAAGTCCAGGTCGATATTGGCCTGCACCTGCATCTGGTTGAACTCCGGCGCGATCATTTCGATCGGGTCTTCCACCGTGCAAACGTTCACGTCCGGCGTGGCCAGGCGCTTGAGCGTGGAGTACAGGGTGGTGGTCTTGCCGGAGCCGGTCGGGCCGGTGACCAGCACGATGCCGTGCGGGCGCGCCACCAACTCGTTCCAGCCGGCAGCTTCTTCCGGGCTGAAGCCCAGCTGCTCGATGCTCTTGAACGCCGAGTCCGGGTCGAAGATACGCATCACGCACTTCTCGCCGAAGGCGGTGGGCATGGTCGACAGGCGCATTTCCACCTCGCGCCCACCCGGCGAGCGGGTCTTGATGCGGCCGTCCTGCGGGCGCCTGCGCTCGGCCAGGTCCATGCGCCCCAGCACCTTGACCCGGCTGATCACCGCGGTCATCACCGACGGCGGCAGTTCGAACACCTTGTGCAGCACGCCGTCGATGCGGAAGCGCACCCGGCCCTTGTCGCGGCGCGGCTCCATGTGGATGTCGCTGGCACGCTGCTCGTAGGCGTACTGCAGCAACCAGTCGACGATGCTGACCACATGGTGGTCGTCGGCGTTGACGTCACCGGCGCTGCCAAGTTCCACCAACTGCTCGAAACTGGGCGGGGTGATGCCGTTGCTGCTGTCACGGGCGTCGCTGCGCGCGCCGCGCACCGAGCGCGTCACGCCGAAGAACTCCATCGAGTAACGGTGCAGGTCCAGCGGATTGACCAGCACCATGTCGATGCGGCGGCGGGTCAGGTGCTGCAGGTCCGGCACCCAGTCGCGTGCCATCGGCTCGCTGGTGGCCACCAGCACGCGCTCGCTGTCCAGGCCCAGCGGCAGGATGCGGTGGCGGCGCGCATAGGCATGGGAGACCACGGCGGTGGCGCCGGACACGTCCACGCGGGTCGGATCGATACGCAAATAACGGGTATGGGTGCGTGCGGCCAGCCATTCGGTCAGGCGCTCCAGGCCGAGCTCGCCGGCTCCGGTGGCGGCTGCCAGTTTCAGGTTGGCCAGCAGTACCAGCGGGTGCACTTCACTGGCATTGCGCGCGCCCTGGGCAGAGAAACGGATCCGCTCCTGGTCGTGCGCGGCCACCAGCCCATCGGCCAGCAGGGCGCTGGCGATATTGGAAAACTGCAGCCTTCCCGGGGCGATAGCCACCTGCGGTGACGGTGCCTGAGTGCCTTCCAGAGCCGCGTTCTCCACCCCAAACCCCTTGCTGGCGCGGCCATCGCGCGGTCGGTCGCTATACTAACGCACCCCTTACGTACGGCTCAGGCAGCATGTCCGCGACTCCCCCCGTTTCGATTACCTTCCAGGGACTGATCCAGACCCTCAATGATTTCTGGGCGAAACAGGGCTGTGTCTTGATCCAGCCGCTGGACCTGGAGGTCGGTGCCGGCACCTTCCATCCGGCCACCTTCCTGCGCTCGATCGGCCCGGAAAGCTGGAATGCCGCCTACGTGCAGCCCTCGCGCCGCCCCACCGACGGCCGCTACGGCGAGAACCCCAACCGCCTGCAGCGCTACTACCAGTACCAGGTGGCGATGAAGCCGAGCCCGGACAACATCCAGCAGCTCTACCTGGATTCGCTCAAGGCGCTGGGCATCGACCCGCTGGTGCATGACCTGCGCTTCGTCGAGGACAACTGGGAATCGCCGACCCTGGGCGCCTGGGGCCTGGGCTGGGAAATCTGGCTCAACGGCATGGAAGTCACCCAGTTCACCTACTTCCAGCAGGCCGGTGGCCTGGAGTGCAAGCCGGTGCTGGGCGAAATCACCTATGGCCTGGAGCGGCTCTGCATGTACCTGCAGAACTGCGACAACGTCTACGACCTGATCTGGACCTACGGTCCGGACGGCACCCCGGTCACCTATGGCGATGTCTACCACCAGAACGAGGTGGAGCAGAGCACCTACAACTTCGAGTACGCCGACGTGGAAGAAATGTTCCATCGCTTCGACGCCTGCGAGAAGGAAGCACAGAAGCTGGTGGAAGCCGGCCTGCCGCTCCCGGCCTATGAACAGGTCTGCAAGGCCTCGCATTCGTTCAACCTGCTCGACGCACGCCGCGCCATCTCGGTGACCGAGCGCCAGCGTTACATCCTGCGTGTGCGCGCGCTGGCCCAGGCGGTGGCCAAGCTGTACGAGGCCAAGCGCCTCGAAGCCGTGGCAGCGAAGGAGGTGCAGGCATGAGCATGCAGCCGCTGCTGATCGAACTGGGCGTGGAAGAGCTGCCGGTCAAGGCGCTGCCGGGTCTGGCGCAGGCCTTCTTCGATGGCGTGATCGATGGCCTGGCCAAGCGTGGCGTGGCTTTCGAGCGTGGCGATGCCAAGCCGCTGTCGACCCCGCGTCGCCTGGCCGTGCTGTTGCCCGGCGTGGAGACCGAACAGCCCGAGCAGCATTCGGAAGTATTCGGCCCGTACCTGAACATCGCGCTGGACGCCAATGGCGAGCCGACCAAGGCGTTGCAGGGCTTTGCCGCCAAGGCCGGCATCGACTGGACCGCGCTGGAGCGCACCAGCGATGCCAAGGGCGAGCGTTTCGTGCTGCGTTCGGTGACCCCGGGCGCGCAGACCGCCAGCCTGCTGCCGGAGATCCTGCGCGAAGCCATCGCCGCCATGCCCATCCCCAAGCCGATGCGCTGGGGCAGCCACGAATACGCCTTCGCCCGTCCGGTGCATTGGCTGGTGCTGCTGCACGGCAACGACATCGTGCCGGCCGAGCTGCTGGGCCTGACGTCCGACCGCTTCAGCCGTGGCCATCGTTTCATGGCCGACAAGCAGGTGTGGCTGAGCAACCCGGCCGACTATGTCGAATCGCTGAAGGCCGCCAACGTGCTGGTCGACGCCGACGCGCGCCGCGAGCGCATCGTCGCCGAGGTCAATGCCGCTGCCGCACAGGCTGGCGGTGTGGCCCGCATCACCGACGACAACCTGGAGCAGGTGGTCAACCTGGTCGAATGGCCGGCGGCGGTGCTGTGCAGTTTCGAGCGCGAATTCCTGGCCGTGCCGCAGGAAGCGTTGATCGAGACCATGGAGATCAACCAGAAGTTCTTCCCGGTGCTCGATGCCGGCGGCAAGCTGACCGAGAAGTTCATCGGTATCGCCAACATCGAATCCAGGGACGTGGCCGAGGTTTCCAAGGGCTACGAGCGCGTCATCCGCCCGCGCTTCTCCGATGCCAAGTTCTTCTTCGACGAAGACCTCAAGCAGGGTCTGGTGGCAATGGGCGAGGGCCTGAAGACCGTCACCTACCAGGCCAAGCTGGGCAGCGTCGCCGACAAGGTGCAGCGGGTCAGCGCGCTGGCGCAGATCATCGCGCCGCAGGTCGGTGCCGATCCGGTGCAGGCCAAGCGTGCCGCCGAGCTGGCCAAGAACGACCTGCAGTCGCGCATGGTCAACGAGTTTCCTGAATTGCAGGGCATCGCCGGCCGTCATTACGCCGTTGCCGGTGGCGAATCGCCGTCGGTGGCGCTGGCCATCGACGAGAGCTACCAGCCGCGCTTCGCCGCCGATGACATCGCACTGTCGCCGCTGGGCAAGGTGCTGGCCATTGCCGAGCGCCTGGACACGCTGGCTGGCGGTTTTGCCGCTGGCCTGAAGCCGACCGGCAATAAGGATCCGTTCGCGCTGCGTCGTAATGCGCTGGGCTTGGCCCGCAGCATCATCGAGTCGGGTTTTGATCTGGATCTGCCGGCGTTGCTGGCTTCGGCCAATGCGGGCCTTGCCGAGCGCAATGTGCAGGCCGATGCGGGCGAGCTCTACGACTTCATCATCGACCGCCTGAAGGGCTATTACGCCGACAAGGGCGTGCCGGCCACCCACTTCAATGCAGTCGCCGAACTGCGCGTGGCCTCGCTGTACGACTTCGACCGCCGCATCGATGCCATCGGCACCTTTGCCCAGCTACCGGAAGCCGAAGCGTTGGCTGCAGCCAACAAGCGCATCCGCAACATCCTGCGCAAGGCCGACGGTGCCATCCCGGCCATGATCGACCCGGCGCTGCTGCGCGAGCCGGCCGAGAGCGAACTGGCCGAAGCCGTCACCGCTGCCATCGACGACACCGGCACCGCGCTGGCGCACAAGGACTACGTGGCCGTGCTCGGCCGCCTGGCCCGCCTGCGCCCGCAGGTCGATGCGTTCTTCGACGCGGTGATGGTGAATGCCGATGACCTTGCCCTGCGCGGCAACCGGCTGGCGCTGCTGCGTACGCTGGGTGACCGCCTCGGCAGCGTGGCCGCGATCGAACACCTGTCCAGCTGATAAGCCTTGGGCACCTGACCGCAACAGGCCCGCGCAAGCGGGCCTGTTGCGTTGTGGGGCCGGCAACCGGTAGTGCCGAGCCGTGCTCGGCAAGGGCTGTACCGGTAATGCCCTTGCCGAGCAC
>NZ_JBRREC010000150.1:0-5720 GCF_056760015.1 Stenotrophomonas sp. STEN029
CCCCAACCCCCCCAGCCCCCCCAACACCCCCCCCACCCCCCCCCCCCCCCCCCCCCCCCCCCCCCCCCCCCCCCCCCCCCCCCCCCCCCCCCCCCCCCCCCCCCACTACAGGAGCTGCCCTCCCCCGCTTGCGGGAGAGGGGCTATGAATCAGAAGCGGTAATCAAAACCCAGCGTGTAATAGCGCCCACGCAGGTCGTACTGGCTGAAGTCGTACGGCGCGCGCACACCCGGGAAGGTGGCGTCGTACGGCGGCTGGCGGTCACCGATGTTCTGCACCTTTGCGTACACAGTCAGCTTGTCGATGCCGGTGTAGCCCAGGTACAGATCGAACTGGCTGTAACTGGCGACCTGCTTCTGCACCGCCTTCGCCGCGGCACTGCCTTGCTGGTCATAGCTGCTGGTGTAATACCAGGTCAGCGCGGTGCGCCAATCACCCAAGGCCCAGTCCAGCGTGGTGGTGGCCTTGGTATCCGGCAGCGATGGGCCGAGGTTGGAGCCGGCGTAATCCACCAGCGGACCGCCAACGACCTGCGGTCGCTTGTAGTCGATGACATAGGTCAGCGCCGAGGACAGGCCGAAGTCACCCGCAGCGGCCGTCTGCCAGCGCTGGCGCAGCTCGATGTCGATGCCCGAGGTCTCCAGCTCACTCAGGTTCTGGTAGCGGTTGTAGACCGCCAGCAGCTTGCCGCGCGAATCACGTAGCACATTGGCCGGGTCGTTCTCTGCCACCAGCGTTGTGGTGTTGCCGGTGCCGATCAGGTTGTCCAGCTTGATGCGGTAGTAATCGACGCTGAGGTTGGTGTTCTGCCACGGGGAGAGCACGAAGCCGGCATTGAAGCTGCGCGTGCGTTCCGGATCCAGGTTGGTGTTGCCGACGGTGAAGAAGGTCGGGTTCTGCCGCGAAGCGGCAACGTCCGGATCGTGCGGATCGACCACCGAGCCATAGGCGATGCTGGTCGATGCCGAGTTCTCCGACAACGATGGCGCACGGAAACCACGCGAGGCCGCAGCACGCACCAGCAACCAATCCAGCGGCTGCCAGCGCAGGCCGAGCTTGGGCGAGAACGCATTGCCGAAATCACTGTAACGATCGGCGCGTGCTGCCGCCTGCAGTTCCAACGTGCTGTGCAGCGGCACGCTTACTTCCGCGTAGGCAGCGCTGACCTGGCGCTGGCCGTGCACTTCGGCGATCGCCGGGCGCACCTGCAGGCCTGCATCGATCTGCCACGGATTATTTGAATCGAGCTTCTCCTGACGCCATTCGGCACCGGCGGCGAAGCCAATCTCACCCGCCCAGGTTGCACCCAAAGTACCGGACACCTTGGCATCGACACCCTTGAGCACGGATTCGGCCGGGCGCAGCGTGCTCAGGCCAATCGCTGCAAGCACCGCCGGATCCGTCGCTGACGGATTGAGCAGGTTGTAGCTGCCGCTGGCCAGTGCGTCATACAGCGTCCAGCGATTGGCAAAGCCGCCGGAGACGGTCTCGCGCTGCTTGCTGGCCGCCTGGAATGCGCCGACTTCCCAGTCCCACTTCTCGGTCTGCCCGCGCAGGCCAAGCACGCCGCGATAGGAACGCGAACGATTGGTCTTGATGGTGCCGCCGAGGTTGAAGAAGGTGTATTCGATCGGCACGTCCACGCCGTACGGGTTGTACGGATTGCCTGCCGGCAGGGTCGAACGCACCGGCTCGGCCAGGCCGGTATCGGCGTTGAGCGCGAAGCGGCCGCTTTCCAGGGTGAAGAACGGGCTGGAGCCGAACCACGACACACCCTTGATGTCGCTGTAGATCACATCAGCGAAAGCTTCCACCGAATCACTGATGCGCAGCGTGCCGTTGACATAGGCCTGCCAGCGCTTGGTCGAGGGAATCAGCGTGGTATACGGCGCCTGGTTGAAGGCGCAGGTGTCACCGGCCAGACCGTCGATCGGTGCGCTGGCGGTGAGTACCGTGCCTTCCGGGCAGTTGCCGGCGGCGTCCAGCATCGGCACGGACTTTCCGCCAATCAGGTAACGCGCACCCTTGGCCGACCAACCGTTCCAGCGGCCACCGGCCTTGTCGGTATAGATGCCCGAGCGGGTCAGGTCGCGCTGGTCCTGGTCCAGGCGGTCGCGGTTATAGCCTTCCAGCGACACCAGGATGTTGTAGCCATCGCGGTCCAGGTCGCCGAGGCCGCCGACGAACTTGAGGTTCTGCTGATCCAGCCCACCGGCTTCTGAGGTGCCGCCGCTGACGCCAACCTCGGCACCTTCAAAGTTCTGCCGGGTGATGATGTTGACCACGCCGGCGACTGCATCGGAGCCGTATACCGCCGAGGCGCCATCCTTCAGCACTTCTATGCGTTCCACCGCTACGAGGGGAAGCGCGTTGAGGTCGACGAAGGTGTCCGACAAACCGCCGGACGGGAAGCCGTAATTGGCCAGGCGGCGACCATTGAGCAGCACCAGCGTGTTCTTCTGCGACAGGCCGCGCAGGCCGATGCCGGCCGAGCCCGAGGCCCAACCGCTGTTGCTGGTTTCGTTGCTTGCGTTGCCGGTGTTGGCGGAGATCGAACGCAGCAGGTCAGCCACGCTGGCCTTGCCGGTCTGCTCCAGTTGCTGGCGTTCGATCACCTGCACCGGGTTGGCGGTCTCGGTATCGGTGCGCTTGATGTTGGAGCCGGTGACCCGGACCGCATCGAGGGTCTTGCTGCCGTCGGCAGCGGCTTCGGCCAGGGCGAGGGAGGGAGCAGCGATGGCAGCGGCCACCGCGAAGGCGAGCAAGGAACGAGTAGGCATGGAATCCGGGAGAGGTGAATGACAACGGCGCCAGTACCTCATGAACGGCAAATGTCCGGCCAATCACTTTGCTGCATTCGCACATAACCATTCGTTACATCGCTCCATCCGGATGGATATGAAAATATGACTGGCATCACTGGCGCATACGCGCAGCGACGGCGGCACCCTACAATTGCGCCCATGGATATTTTCAAGGTTTTCACCCTCGAAGCCGCACACCGGCTGCCCAACGTCCCGGTCGGCCACAAGTGCTCGCGCCTGCACGGCCACTCGTTCCGCGTGGAACTGCGGGTCAGCGGCGAACCCGGCCCGGAGACCGGCTGGATCATGGACTTCAGCGATCTGAAGGCCGCCTTCCAGCCGCTCTACGACCAGCTCGACCACAACTACCTCAACGACATCCCCGGCCTGGAGAACCCCACCAGCGAACGCCTGGCGATGTGGATCTGGGAAAAGCTGAAGCCGGCACTGCCGCTGCTCAGCGAAGTAGTCGTGCACGAAACCTGTACCTCCGGCTGCAGCTACAAGGGCACCTGATAGCGACCTCGTAGTGCCGAGCCATGCTCGGCAGAGGCCTTGCCGGTAATGCTCCAGCCGAGCATGGCTCGGCTCTACAAGGCCTTCCCGACCACGCAGCGGCCCTTGTGGGAGCGGCGTAAGCCGCGAAGCTGGCCGTGCATGAAGCCTCAAAGCCAACCCCTCCCCAGCCCTCCCCTTGCCTGCGGCAAAGGGAGGGAGCAGAGCGTAGTGCCGAGCCGTGCTCGGCAGAGGCTTTACCGGGAACGCCCCAGCCGAGCATGGCTCGGCTCTACAAGGCCTTCCCGACCACGCAGCGGCGCTTGTGGGAGCGGCATAAGCCGCGACGCTGGCCCATGCATGGAGCCCCAAAGCCAACCCCTCCCCAACCCTCCCCTTGCCTGCGGCAAAGGGAGGGGGCCGAAGCGTAGTGCCGAGCCATGCTCGGCAGAGGCCTTGCCGAGGAACGCCCCAGCCGAGCATGGCTCGGCTCTACAACGCCTTCCCGACCACGCACCGGCCCTTGTGGGAGCGGCGTAAGCCGCGACGCTGGCCGTGCATGGAGCCCCAAAGCCACCCCCTCCCCAGCCCTCCCCTTGCCTGCGGCAAAGGGAGGGAGCGCTCGTCTGCGGCAAACGAGCGCGGTAGTGCCGAGCCATGCTCGGCAGGGGCTTTACCGGGAACGCTCCAGCCGAGCATGGCTCGGCGCTATAGAGGCGACTTCTGAACAGTTCAGAAATTTATGTTGCACCGCGCCAATTCCGCGCTATGCTGCAACGCAACAAGACCCGTCGGATCACCTTGATGTCCGCTCAGTTCAACGACTTCAGCAGCTACACCCAGCAGCTCGCCGCTGCTGCCAACCGTGCCAACCGGCTCGCCTTGGAAAATGCTGAAAGCGTGTTTGGCGTGCAGCTGCGCGCGTTCGAGCGCAACACCACGGCTGCGGCTGGCTTCTTCGGCGAACTGGCCCAGGCCGGCGCGCAGGCGGATCTGCAGGCGCTGCTGCCCAAGGGCATGCAGCTGGCACGCGAGAACATGGAACGACTGGCCAATGCCAACCAGGAAGTGGTCGGGCTCAGCCTGAAGACCGGCGAGGCATTGGGCGCATTGGTTCGCCAGCCTTTCGCTGCCAAACCCGAGCGCAAGACGCGCTGATACCCAGACAACAGAATTTGCGCGGTCCCTCCCCCGCGCAATCCCAGACCCGGTAGCTCCCTCCCGCTGCCGGGTCTTTTTTTGCCTGCGATCCAGCATTCCATTGCCGATGGCTGCGCTCGGCGGCAGCGGCTGGCAAAATCGACGACCACGCAGCGGCTAGACTCTCCTGATGTTCAACACCGACACCCTCACCGGCAGCAAGCCGGAACAATACGCCCAGCTGCTGGCCCAGGCCCGCGCTCTGGTCCATGGCGAAGCAGACCGCATTGCCAATGCTGCCAACCTGTCGGCACTGGTCTACCACGCGCTACCGCAGCTCAACTGGGTGGGTTTCTACTTCTACGACGGCAAGGAATTGGTGGTTGGCCCGTTCCAGGGCTTGCCGGCCTGCGTGCGCATTCCGCTGTCCAAGGGCGTGTGTGGCGCCGCTGCCAGCAGCCGCCAGACCCAGCGCATCGAGGATGTGGATGCGTTCCCCGGCCATATTGCCTGCGACTCGGCCTCGCGCTCGGAACTGGTCGTGCCCCTGGTCCACAACGGCACGTTGATTGGCGTGTTCGACATCGACAGCCCGGTGCTCGCGCGTTTCGACGCCGACGACCAGCTGGGGCTGGAAGCCATCGCCCAGGTGTTTGTCGAGGCGCTGCAATGAGCGCCCCCAAGCTGCGCAACATCGGCCCCAAGAGTGCAGCCTGGCTGCGTCAGGTCGGTTTGCGCAGCGAGCAGGACCTGAGCGCGATCGGCCCGGTCGCGGCGTTCATGAAGGTGCGCCGCGCCGGCTTCAAGCCCAGCCTCAACCTGCTGTATTCGCTGGAAGGCGCCTTGGTCGGCTGCCATTGGCAGGAAATACCCGAGGCGCGTCGCCAGCAACTGGTCGCCGAGTACGAAGTCGCTGCTGGCGCGCTGCCCACCACGCGTGCAGGCCAACAGGCCGGGCCGGTGCATGAAACGCATATGCAGGCCGAAGCTGATGAAGAAGAAGCCAGCGAGATCCGCTTCGAGGACTGAAGCCCGGACGTCGGTTTTGTGCGAGCGAAGGAATGTTTTTGTAGGAGCGGCGTAAGCCGCGAAGCTGGCTATCTGTCACATCGCACAGCAATGGTCGCAGATGGTTCGAGTTACGTGGCTCCGGATGCAGCTGTGGCTTGGCGGGGGTAGCCGCGGCGACAAAAAAAATAGATAGGGGGGCCGAAAACCCCGGGGCGGGGTAAGTGCAGCGAGCCGCGGTCGCGGGGGGGTTGTTTATATGCATGGGGCCGG
>NZ_JBRREC010000151.1:0-5607 GCF_056760015.1 Stenotrophomonas sp. STEN029
GGGGCTGTTGGCGCATAGGGTAATGACCGCCCTATCTCCTGCTCCCGGGTGCGCTGCGCTTACCCGGGCTACGGCGAGCACTGTTTACGCGTTCGGCGAGGCCACACGCGCCATCCGCGCCTTGCGCACACCGGCCACCGCGAACACCACCAGCCCGGCCCAGATCAGGCAGAAGCCGACCAGCTGGTTGGCGTTGAAGGCCTCGCGAAACACCAGTACACCGACCAGGAACTGCAGGGTCGGCGCGATGTACTGCAGCAGGCCGACCACCGTCAGTGGCACCCGCCGCACACCGAAGGCGAAGGCAATCAGCGGGATCGCACTGACCGCACCGGCCAGCACCAGCAACACGTCATTGCCAAGTCCCCAACCTGAAATGAAACCACCACCATGGCCGCTCTCGGCCCAGATCACATAGGCCAACGCCGGTGCGACCATGAACAGGCTTTCCACACCCAGACCGCTCACCGCATCCACCACAACCAGCTTGCGCAGCAGGCCATACAGGCCAAAGGTGATGGACAGGCCAATCGCGATCCACGGCGGGCGCCCGCTCTGCCAGGTCAGCCAGGCCACGCCCAGCGCCGCCAGCGCTACCGCCAGCCATTGCAGCTTGCCCAGGCGCTCGCCCAGCACCACTACGCCAAGCAGCACGCTCAGCAGTGGGTTGATGAAATAGCCCAGGCTGGTTTCCACCACGTGGCCAGCATTCACCGCCCAGATGTACAGGCTCCAGTTGAGCGCGATCAGCAGGCTGGAAAGGCCCAGCAACCAGAACCGCCGCGGCGTTGCCCATACCTCGGTCAACCAGCCCCAGCCGCGCATGATGCCCAGGCCACCGACCAGCAGCACCGCGCTCCAGACGATGCGATGGGCAATGATCAGGAACGAGGGCACCTCCTTGAGCAGGTGCCAGTACAGCGGGAACAGGCCCCAGATGACGAAGGCCAGGGTCGTGGCCCAGAGGCCGTTACGGGTTTCGCTGTTGCTGTTCATGCGCGACGCAGCCTGGCAAGGGTGATGACCACGACGCCGGCCAGAATCACCGCCATCGCGCCGAGATCGGAAACGCTGAAGCGCTCATGCGCGATCCACGCGCCCAGCGCCACGGCGATCACCGGATTGACGTAGGCATAGCTGCTGGCCAACACCGGGCGCACGTTGTGCAGCAGCCACACGTAGGCGGTGAAAGCGATGATCGAACCGAACACGGTCAGGTAGCTCACCGACAACAGGCCCTGCAGGTTGGGCAGCGCGCTGATGCGCTCGCCGCGCAGCAGGCCGGCGCTGATCAGGACCACGCCACCGCACAGCATCTGCCCGGCGGCAGTCATGAACGGCGATGGCAGGTCGCGGCCGCGCGACCAGATCGAACCACCGGCCCAGCCCAGCGGCGCGATCAGCAACAGGATCAGCCCGGTCGGCGTCGCGGTCAGGCTGCTGCCCGCGTTGAGCCAGACCACGCCGACAAAGCCAATGGCGATGCCCAGCCACTCGCCAAGCGTGGCCTTCTCGCCACGGATGGCGGAGAACAGCGCCATCCACAACGGAACCGAGGCCACCGCCACCGCGGCCAGACCGGATGACACATCGCGCTCGGCCAGCACCACCATGCCATTGCCGAGGAACAGCAGGCACACCCCCATCACCGCCACCGTCTTCCACTGCGCGCGGGTCGGCGCGGCGACACCGCGCCAGCGCAGGAAGGCATAGAGCAGGCTGCCAGCGACGAGGAAACGCGTACCGGAGATCACCGTCAGCGGCGGCAGGCCGCTTTCCAGCGCCAGATGGATGCCGAGATAGGTCGACCCCCACACCACGTAGACCAGGAACAAGGCCAGAACGACAAGGCCACCCCTGGGAGGAGCAGCCGGCGTGGATACGGGGGAGGACATGAGGCGGTGCCACCATTCGGGGGAAGGTGAATTCTAGGGCACAGCGGCGCCGAGATCAGTCTGAAAAACGGCATGCTGTATTCGTTTGGCAGGCTACCTACATCATCCATACACGCTCTGCGGTAGCGTGCAGGCAACCACCACGTCACCACGGCGTGCATCGCCCGGCCCTTGGCCATCAAGCGAGGACAGCTCCTGCATGAACACCTCCACCGCCAGCGCACCGGCAGCCTCCGACCGCGCCGCCCTGCGCCGCTCCATCTCCAACACCTTGAAGGGCTCGGCCGGCAATCTGGTCGAGTGGTATGACGTCTACGTCTACTCGGTGTTCGCGGTGTACTTCGAGTCGCAGTTCTTCTCGGCCGCCGACAAGAACTCCACGATCTACGTGTGGGCGATCTTCGCCGCCACCTTCCTGATGCGCCCGATCGGTGCCTGGTACTTCGGCCGCTTCGCCGACCGCTACGGCCGCCGCCGTGCACTGACGGTATCAGTGACGGTGATGGCGGCCTGCTCGTTCCTGATCGCGATCACCCCGACCGCCGCCCAGATTGGTGGCGCGGCGGCGCTGATCCTGTTGTTCGCGCGGCTGGCACAGGGTTTCGCCACCGGTGGCGAGTACGGCACCAGCGCCACCTACATGTCCGAAGCGGCGATCCCCGGCCGGCGCGGCTTCCTGTCCTCATTCCACTACGTCACCCTAGTTGGCGGCCACGTACTGGCGCAGCTGACCCTGCTCGGCATGTTGCTGCTATGGGACAAGCCCGAGATTTCGGCCTGGGGCTGGCGCATCGCCTTCGGCATTGGTGGCATTGCCGCCATCGTGGTGTTCTGGCTGCGCCGGAGCATGGACGAATCGCTGACCTCCGACTCCATCGAAGCGGCGAAGGGTGGGCGCGCCAAGGCATCCGGCTCGATGTACGAATTGTTCGTGCATCAGTGGCGCGCCCTGCTGCTGTGTTTCCTGATCACCGCTGGCGGCACGGTGGCGTTCTACACCTACTCGGTGAACGGGCCGAAGATGATCCAGAGCGCTTTCGCCGGCAATGACGTGATGACCGGCACCGTGATCAACCTGGGCGTACTGACGTTTTTGATGCTGCTGCAGCCGGTCGGCGGTTGGCTGTCGGACATCGTCGGGCGCAAGAGCCTGCTGGTATTCTTCGGCGTCGGCGGCGTGCTCTACAGCTGGTACATGATCACCCAGCTTCCGCAGCAGCATGATCCGCTGATGGCCTTCCTGGTGCTGGCAGTCGGCTTCGTCATCCTCACCGGTTACACCTCGATCAACGCAGTGGTGAAGGCCGAGCTGTTCCCCACGCATGTGCGTGCGCTGGGCGTTGGCTTTGGTTATGCGCTGGCCAATTCATTGTTTGGCGGTACCGCACCGTTGCTGTATCAGGGCGCGTTGAAGACCGGGCATGTGGATACGTTTGCGATCTATGTAACCGCGGTGATCGCGGTATCGCTGGTGGTGTATGTGTTCTTTCTGAAGAACAAGGGGCCGAACTGGTTGGATGGTACGCGACGGTAAAGGCTTGGGCTTGGGCTTGGGCTTGGGCTTGGGCTTGGGCTTGGGCTTGGGCTCTGCTCTTCTGCCGTCATTCCCGCGCAGGCGGGGTATTCAACCGACGAATGTCGGGTCATCGCTCTATGCCTTTGCATTTGCCTTTTGCATTTGCCCTTTTCCCTGCCTTCGTCCTGCCAAATGCAAACAGCAAAAGCCAGAGCGATTCCCGCCTTCGCGGGAATGACGACATAAAAGCAAAAGCGAACAGCGAAGAGCAAAAAGCAAAAGCCGGCGGACTCAGTCCGCCGGTCCTCTCATCACTCAGCGCCGGGCAACATCATTCAACGCCGAGCAGCATCACTCGCTTCACGTGCAGCCTCGAACTCCGCACCCTTCTGCCACGTCGGCCACTTCCGGCTGTTGGCCAGCTCCAACCCCATGTCGTAGACCAACAAGGTGTCGGCAGCCAAACCACGCGCGTCCCACTGCGGCGACCACGCGTCGCAGGCCTGGTGGTAGCACTTGGCAAAATAGGCATCACGCAACGCGCGGCCGGCGGCAACGCCGCCGTCCAGCTTGTCCAGGCCGGCGCCGACGGTGATCGCCGGCACGCCCTTGCGGGCAAACGCGAAGTGATCGGCGCGGTAGAAGAAGCCAGCCTCCAGGTTCGGATCCGGCGACCAACGACGGCCACGTGCCTGGGCAACGCGCTGCACATCGTCTTCCAGCGAAACCCGGCCATTGCCCCAGGTCGCGATGTCAGCGGTTTCGCCGTCCGGGCTGAACATCTCGATGTTCAATACCGCAGCGGTGGTCTCCAGCGGTGCCAGCGGGTGCGCGGCGTAGTAGCTGGCGCCGAGCAGGCCCTTCTCTTCGGCCGTCAACGCGATGAAATACAGCGAACGCTGCGGGCGCGGGCCGGCGGCGAACACGCGCCCCAGCTCCAGCACCGAGGCCACGCCGGTGGCATTGTCGATGGCGCCGTGGCGCACGGTCTGGCCGCTTGCGTCCGGCTGGCCGATGCCGAAGGCGTCCCAGTGCGCCGAGAAGATCACCGACTCCTGCGGATGGCTGCTGCCTTCCAGCTTGGCCACCACGTTACGGGTGACCACGCGCTCACGCTTGACCCAGAAGCTGGTGGTGAGACTGGCGTCGCCGAGCTCGACAGGACGGAAGTCGGCCTTCATCGCCTTGCGCTTCTCGGTCTCGAAATCGAGCCCAGCGGCGCTGAAGATGCGTTCGGCCAGGGCACGCTGCATCCAGCCGCGTACCGGCGTATGCGCGGCCAATGCCTCATCGTTGCTGCGTTCGATATCGAACAGCGGCGAAGTACCCGACGCCTTTACCGTCGCCCACGGATAGGCGGCCGGTGCGGTCTCATGCACGATCAGCACGCCCTCGGCACCGCGGCGTGCGGCTTCCTCGAACTTGTAGGTCCAGCGGCCGTAATAGGTGACCGCCTTGCCGTCGAACGCACCGGGCGCTTCGGTCTCGAAGTCGGCATCGTTGATCAGCACGACGGCGATCTTGCCGCTCAGGTCCAGATCCTTGTAATCGTCCCAATGCCGTTCCGGCGCGGAGATGCCATAGCCGATGAACACAAGCGGCGTGTCCTGCTGGTCGACCACACCGAACGGGCTCAGGCTCTGCAGGGTGATGTCCTCACCATTGACCAGGGGCACCGACTTGCCGTTCAAGCTCAGGCTGGCCTGCACCTGACCGTCCACCGTTGCACGGACCAGGGGTACTTCCTGCACCCAGCTGCCGTCCTTGCCTCCGGGCTGCAGGCCGGCCTTGCGGAATTCGTCGACCAGATAGTCCACCGTGCGCTGCTCACCGGCCGAGGCCGGGGCACGGCCTTCGAACTCGTCCGAGGCGAGGATGCGCACATGCCGCGACAGCGCTTCCGGATCGATGCCACCGCCGGGCAGGTCATTGGCCGCCGAGGCGATGCCGCCGACAAACAGGCAGGAGGACAGCAGCAGGATGCGCATCGGGTTCACGGCAACTACCAACGACAGAATGAATGGCAGATTCTAACCGCCAACGGCCTTGTAGGAGCGGCGTAAGCCGCGAAGCTAATGAAGCAACAGCCACGGCAACAGCACAAAAGCACCCCTCCCCAACCCTCCCCTGCGCTACGCGCAAGGGAGGGAGCGGTAGTGCCGAGCCATGCTCGGCAGAGGCCTTACCGGTAGAGCC
>NZ_JBRREC010000152.1:0-5178 GCF_056760015.1 Stenotrophomonas sp. STEN029
CCTCACAAGATACCTGCGCATACTTTCAAAGAACTTCGAATCAGGCCTCAGCGCCTTCTTCGTAGGCTGCGACGTTTCCGTCGTAGCGAGCCGCCCATTATAGCCGGCTTTCCTGCTTCGTCAACACCTTTTTGAGAGGCTGTTGACTCGGCGGCTTCAAGGTGGAGCCCGAAGGCTTTTCGTCGAAGCGAGCCGCCTATTATGGCAGGTTTTTTGTTTCCGTCAACACCCTGTTTCGAGGTTGGTGACGTCGTTTCTTGGTGTCGGTCACTGCTGTGATCGGCGCCGTGAAGCGAGGAGGTGGATTCTAGACATCTTTGTGAAAATCGCAATCACTTTTTGTTGCAGGGCAGCAAATCGGGGGTTGGGGCCAGAGTTGGCAAAGTTACGTGGACTTTGGGGAAGCTTTCGCTCTTATGTGGTGCTCTTCTTGTTCCTGATGGTCCGATCAGGTGCAAGGGCTGGCGCCTTGGTTGGGCTCGGCGCTGATGTTGGAGATTTGGTTCGCCCAGTTGGGCGCGGCCATGCCTCAGGGCGAAGAGCTGCCCTCACCCCAACCCCTCTCCCGTAAACGGGAGAGGGGCTTGCTACTCCGTCTACCTTTACTGGGGCCGTAGAGCGGCTTGCTGGGCCACAATGCGGGTTGATCCGTTGCACCTCTATATAGATGACCACTCCGGCTCCGCGTTCGTTCTTTCGTGATCTCTCGTTGCCTGCCGTGGTTGCCGGCTTCATTACGGTGCTGGTGGGCTTTGCCAGCTCGGCGGTGATCGTGTTCCAGGCCGCGCAGGCCGTAGGTGCCGGGCAGACCGAGATTGCGTCGTGGATGTGGGCGCTGGGCATCGGCATGGGCGTGACCTGTATTGGTCTGTCACTGCGCTACCGGATGCCGGTGGTGACGGCCTGGTCTACCCCGGGCGCGGCAATGCTGGTGGTCGGGGCAACCACGCTGCCGCTGTCCGATGCGATCGGTGCATTTGTGCTGGCCGCTTTGATGGGTGCGTTGGCCGGTTTCTCGGGGGTGTTCGAGAAGGCGATGCGAAGGATCCCTGTGTCGCTGGCCTCAGGCATGTTGGCCGGTGTGCTGCTGCGCTTTGGCCTGGATGTCTTTGTATCGGTGAACACCCAGCCGTTGCTGGTGCTGTTGATGTTCGCCACCTACCTGGTGGGGCGGCGCTGGTTGCCGCGCTACGCGGTGATTGCGACCTTGCTGGTGGGTGTGGCGGTCGCCAGCGGCAAGGGGCTGATGCATATGGAACAGGTGCAGCTGCAGATGGCGCTGCCGGTGTTCACAATGCCGACGCTGTCGTGGGCGGCGCTGTTCGGCATCGCCCTGCCCTTGTTCATCGTCACCATGGCCTCGCAGAACGTGCCGGGCGTGGCGGTGTTGAAGGCTTCGGGCTATGACGCGCCGATATCACCGGTGATCGGTTGGATCGGGGTGGTCAATACCGCCTTGGCACCGTTCGGCGGCTATGCCTTGAACCTGGCCGCGATCACTGCGGCGATCTGCATGGGCCGGGATGTGCATGAGGATCCGACGCGCCGTTACACCGCTGCGGTGAGTGCTGGCGTGTTCTACATCGTGATCGGCTTGTTCGGCGCGACCGTGGCGGCGGTGTTCGCGGCGTTCCCAAAGGAACTGATTGCGACGCTGGCCGGTATCGCCCTGCTCGGCACCATCGGCAACAGCCTGGCCGTGGCATTGAAGGAAGAGGCCGAGCGCGAGCCGGCGTTGGTGACCTTCCTGGTAACGGCATCGGGATTGTCGATGGCGGGTATTGGTTCTGCGTTCTGGGGCTTGGTCGCTGGTGTGATCACGCTACTGGTGCTGCGCCGGCCTGCGCCGCTGCGCTGACTTCTGTACATGCAGTCAGCGCGCTTCGGTTCGATATCGGCCGGTGCGCACTGACATTTTTCACATGATCGTGAATACGATTGTCACGTTGATCACGATCATCACAAAAATACCCGTGAACACGGCGGCGATGCTGGTTCCGCCACGCAGGCGCAGCTGCGCCCGCAGCGCATGGGCGCCCCCGGTGTTTGCAGAGGTCACCTGCTGGATCTGCTTCTGCGCATGCTTCAGGTAGAAGGCGTTGCCCAGGCCACCCGCGGCAACCGCAATACCAATGCTGACACCCCATGCCGCAAGATCCGGGATACCCAACAGGCGCAGCGCGGTTGAAAGCAGCAGGGACCCGCCCCCCCACATCACCGCGAGCAGGTACATCTTGCGGTAGAGCATCCACATCAAACCGAAGAAGAAGGCAGGCCAATGCCAGGTGTCCTTGGCATGGGGATGTTTTCCATCGAGGTGCCACTTCCGGCGGTACTTATCGAAGTTGCTGCCGACAAAATCGGCGTAGGGCTTCAAGGTATCGTCCATCAGCGCGAGCGGCGGCTCACCGACAACGGCAGCTGGAGCCGCGTACGGATTGCTGCCCTCGTGCTTGCCTTCCGCCGGCTCCGGCCAGGCCAGTTCCAGCGCGAAGTCCTGCACCGGCTGCCATTGCTCCATGCCTGCACGCCATACCAGCGCCGACGGCGCCAGCCCACCCTCGGCAAACAGCTGCTTCATCTGCGCGGTGGCGAGCGGCCCCTGCCGCTCGTGCTGTGCATCTGTGTAATACCACTGGGTATTCGGCATTGTTTCTTCCTTGATCGAACGACTACTGCCTTCATGGCAGCGGGATTGACGCTAGTTCGCGCGCGTACGCCTCACAAGCGGATTGCACTCAAAGCGGCTTGACCTCGAACACCTGCTTAAGCGTGTGGCGTCCACCCGGGGCCAACTCGATCACGTCAGGGCCGGCGTTGGCAGCCTCCACGCAGACGTAATTGCGCCACGCGGCACCGATGTCGTCCATCTTCGCGCCACCGGCTTCACCGGCATTCCAGACCACGGCGGTGCGGCTGCCGCTGGTGCTGATGTCGATTGCGCGCTTGAAACCCGGGTCGCGCAGCACGTAATGGCCGCCGGCCTGGGTGTAGAGGCGGTCGCTGCGGCCGGGGTCACGCGGGTCACGCAGGTTCCAGTCACCCTTCTGCACGTGGGCGTTGCCGCTGTCGAGCTTGTCCAGGTAGGTGAGTCCATCCAGCCCGGTAACATCCACCTTCAAGGCGTCGCTGACATTGAAGTAGTTGTGCAGGGCCTGGGTGAAGCTGGTCGCCTGACTGCCGGTGTTCTCGGTGATCAACTCCTGCTCCAGGGTGCGGCCGATGCGCAGCACCATCTGCAGGCGCAGCCCGAGGTTGTCCATCGGCGGCGGTGCAAGGGTCAAGACCACGCTGCCATCGGCTTCGCGACGGGCGTCGCGCAGCTCCCAGGCAACAGTGCGCACAAAACCATGCGCGGGCACATCGTTGCCCTGCCCTTGCCGCGAGAAATACGGCCAGCACACCGGCGCACCGCCACGGATGGGCGTGGGCGGCTGCTTGGCGCTGGGCGAGAGCCACATCACCTCCTGGCCGCCATTCGGCACGAAGGACAGCAACTGGCCGCCAAACACGCTGATGGCAGCAGTGGAGAACGGGGTTTCCACCTTCCAGGCGGTGAAGCCCTTGAAGTCGCCTGTGCTCAGGCCCTGCACATCCTTCATTGAAACGTTGCTCCGTACGATCGGTGACTGGACAAGTTGCTGGTAGTTGGGCGGCAGCTGGAACGCCGTCGGCTGCGCCGGCTTGGCGCTGCGCAGTGCCTGCAGGATGCGGGTGCCGGCACGGCCGTCTGCGTTCTTCCAGCCGAGGCGCTGCTGTTCGACCTGGATGGCGCGGCGGGTGGCGGTGCCGACCATGCCGTCGGCGCTGCCGATATCGTGCCCGCGCGCGAGCAGCAGGGTCTGCAGTTCGCGGCGCTCGTCGCGGCCGATACCGGGGTCATCGGTGGGCCAGGCGGCACTCAGACCGGTACCGCCGCGCAGGCGGTCAGCCAAGGTGGCAATCGCCAATGCGTAGCTCTCGGCGGCGTTATAGGAATAAATCGCGTCGTAGTTGCGGAACACCAGCAAGGCCGGCCCCTTGGCACCGGCCGGCAGCAGCAAGGCGGCATTGCTGTCGTCGCCGATGGCCGCTACCTGCAGCGCTTTGCCATCGGCGAGGGTGATGCCCAGCGCGCGCCAGTCCGCCAGCGGTTTGCGCTTGGTGCGGCCGGCAAGTGCGGCATTGAAGTTGGCGGGGATGCGGACTTCCACGCCCCACGGCTGGCCGCTGCGCCAACCGGATTGCTTCAGATAGTTGGCGGTGGAGGCCAGCGCATCGGGAATGCTGGCGACCAGATCGCGGCGGCCGTCGCCATCGCCGTCCACGGCGATGCGGGCGTACGTCGATGGCATGAACTGGGTGTGGCCGAAAGCACCGGCCCAGGAGCCGGTCAGGCCGCTGGGATTCAGGTCACCCTTGTCGATCAGCTTGAGCAGGGCCAGCAGCTCGCCCTTGAAGAAGGGCTGGCGTCGGCCGTTGCAGGACAAGGTGGCCAGCGACTGCAGCAACGGGCGCTTGCCGAACACACGGCCGTAGTCACTTTCCACGCCCCAGACCGCGACGATGGTGGCCGGGTCGACGCCGTACTGGGCACTGACCTGGTCCAGCAGCGCACGGTGCTGGCTCAGCAGCGCGCGGCCATCGGCGATACGACGGCTGTCCACCAGCGAGGCCAGGTAGTCCCAGATCGGGGTGGTGAACTCGGGCTGCGCGTCGAGCAACGGCAGCACACTCAGGTCGGGGGTGATGCTGCTGAAGACCTGATCAAACTTTTCGCCGCTGATGCCCTGGGCAACGGCAGCGGCCTTGAGTGAGGCGCCACAGCTGCCGAAGTCGGTGATTGCGGCCTGGGCAGGGACGACCAGCGTGAGCGCTGCCATCGTGGTGCCTGCACGCAGCAGGTTGATCGGGTTCATCCATACGCTCCTTGCACTGGAGCTTGATGATAAGCGGTGTGGTTGCGTTTGGTTGTGGGAGCGGCGTGAGCCGCGAGGCTGAAGGTGTTTGGGGAGGCGAAAGCCAAAAGCCAAAAGCACCCCTCCCCAGCCCTCCCCTGCGCGTAGCGCAAGGGAGGGAGCGGAAGCGTAGTGGGGGGGGGGGGGGGGGCGGGGGGGGGGGCGGCCGGGGGCCCCCCCCCCCCCCGCGGGGCGGGGCGGGGGGGGGGGGGGCGGGGGCGCCCCCCCCCCCCCGCCGCGG
>NZ_JBRREC010000153.1:0-5144 GCF_056760015.1 Stenotrophomonas sp. STEN029
GCCACAGTTGTTTCCGAAGCAGCGGATAACGAGATATCGGCCGAAGAGAATCTCCGGCGCGCGCATGCATTGCCAGCTTCGCGGCTGACGCCGCTCCTACAAAAGCTGCAACGCCCGCGCGGTCTGACCGTTTACAGGATGCGGTAAACCCGCGCCTTCGGCAGGTCTTCGTCCACCTGCAGGAACCAGCGCCCGGCGATGCCCGGGATCACTTCGATTTCCGGTGACTGCAAGGCAGCGCGAAGGCGCATCTGGCCTTTGAGCACCTTCCATTGCTGGCCATTGGCCAGCACAAACACCGTACCCGGTTCCCAGCCCTCCACCGTTCCCTGCACGCTGCTGTGCACCGGCCCTTCTTCCAGGCCGATCTGCATGGGGGCCGGCGTGGGCGTGGCGGCGGCCACTGGTGCCGGCGATGGCGTTGCTTCGCTGAGCATGCGATTGAGCAGCTCCAGCTGCTGCGCACTCAAGCCGACCTGCTGCAGCTGTTCGGCGCTCAGGCGCTGCTCCAGCGGCAGGTAGTCGCGTTGCTGGCTCCAGGCCAGTGGGGTTGTCGACAACAGCATCGCGGCGAGCAGCAGGCGGGTTTTCATTCTCATGGTCCTTCCGGCCGATGCCGGTTGAGGCGCACTTTGCTGCAGTTTGGTTGCAGTAGTGTTACATGAAGCAAAGCAAGAGCTTGCCCTCACCCCAACCCCTCTCCCGCAGGCGGGAGAGGGGCTCGGATCACGTCGGCTGCTAGTCCACTAGCCCCTCTCCCGCGTGCGGGAGAGGGGTTGGGGTGAGGGGAGGCTTCCAGCGAAAAATCTCGAACAACAGCAAGAACCCAAAAGAAAAGGCCCGGCAAAACCGGGCCCTCCTTCGCTACATGACGCCAAGGCGCCAGTACGTCTTACCAGCTGAAGCGCGGACCGACGGTCCACTGCTTGTCACCGTTGTTGAACATCTTGATGTCGCCATTGATGCCCCAGTTCTGGTTCAACTTCACCTGGCCACCAAGACGGCCGTAGAAGTCACCTTCCGGGCTGATGCCGTGCTTCTTGCTGAAGTCTTCGTAGCCAGCCATGGCATACACCTCGGCGTGCTTGCCGAATGCGGTGCGGATGCCGGCTTCAGCGCTGTAGCCGTTGAAGTCCAGGCCCTGGGCAAACTTCTCGTCGTACTTTTCGTAAGCCGCACGAGCAACGAAATCGGTGGTCGGCGCGATTTCCTTGTTGAAACCGGCGCCAACGCGCCACTGCTCGATATCAAGGTTGGTGTGCGAGATTTCCTGGCGGGTGTATTCACCGAAAGCGTGGAAATTCGGCAGGAACCCGTAGGAGCCCTTTACGCCCCAACCTTCAGCCTTGCCGTCGGCCGAGGTCTTGGCGTAATCGGCTTCAGCATAGTTGTAGGACAGGCCGTCAGCGGCCGAAGCGGCGAACGGGAGGGCGGCAACCAGCGCCAGGGCAATCAACGAAGTCTTCATGGGGTACTACCTCTGCATTACTGAGCTTGATGGCACGACAGCAAACAGCTGTCTGCGTCCGGATGTAAGTTTTCCGTTAGACGCCCCAACAAACCCTGAAACCACGCCTGCAATAAAACGCCGATTTTTGGCTTTTATTCAGGCGTTTTCTGGCACGCGCGGCGCGCGCGCACTTTGCATCCCGTTCATTTTCGCAATTGCACGCAATAATCAGCGTGCGCGTTTGCCTGCGGAGACGCCGCCAAATGTGGTTGGCAATGCGGCGTCGTGCAGCGGCACGCCGGTCTCGATATCACGCAGGATGGGGCAATCCGGGCGGTCGTCACCGGCACAGCAATTGGCCAGCGCCTGCACGGTCTGCACCATGCCCTGCAGTTCGGCGATGCGCTGCTGCAATACCTGCACGTGCTCCAGCGCCATGCGCTTGACGTCGCCGCTGTGGCGCGAGCGGTCGCGCCACAGCTCCAGCAGTTCGCTGATACGCTCCACGCTGAAGCCCATGTCACGCGAGCGCTTGATGAAACCCAGCGTGTGGATATCGCGCGGTGCGTACAGGCGGTAACCGGCGTCGGTACGTGCCACCGGCCCGATCAGGCCGATGTCCTCGTAGTAACGGATCATCTTGGCGGAGATGCCAGAGGCCTTGGCGGCCTGGCCGATGTTCATGCCCTCTTCCATAGTCATCACTCCTCAAGCGTCCATCTGTGGGGCGCGGAAGCGCTTCAGGCGCAGCGCATTGCCGAGTACGAACACCGATGACAGCGCCATCGCACCGGCCGCAAACACCGGCGACAACAGGATGCCCCAGACCGGATACAACACGCCGGCCGCGACCGGAATCAAGGCGGCGTTGTAGACGAAGGCCCAGAACAGGTTCTGGCGGATATTGCCCATCGTCGCCTTGCTCAGCGCGATGGCATTGGGCACGCCCTGCAGGCTGCCGGACATCAACACCACATCGGCCGCCTCGATCGCCACATCGGTGCCGGTGCCGATCGCCAGGCCGACGTCGGCTTCGGCCAAGGCGGGCGCGTCGTTGATGCCATCGCCGACATAGGCCAGCCGACCGTGCTCGGCCTTGAGCCGGCGTACCGCATCGACCTTGCCTTCCGGCAGCACTTCGGCAACCACTTCATCGATGCCGAGCTGGCGCGCGATGGCTTCAGCGGTGCGACGGTTGTCGCCGGTGATCATCGCTACCTTCAGGCCCAGCGCATGCAGGCTGGCGATGGCGGCGCGGGTATCGGACTTGATCGGGTCGGAGACTGCGATGATCGCCGCCAGGCGGCCATCCAGCGCTGCGTACAGCGGGCTCTTGCCCTCTTCACCCAGACGCTGCGCATCGGCGGCAAACACCGCCACATCCAGGCCGAGCTTCTGCATGAAACGATCCGCGCCCACTTCCACGCGCACGCCGTCCACGTTCGCACGCACGCCGTAGCCGGTCACCGATTCGAAGGCATCCACGGCCGGCAACTGCAGGTTTTCCTGCTGCGCGGCGGTGACGATGGCGCGGGCAATCGGATGTTCCGAGCGGTCTTCCACTGCCGACACGCGTGCCAGCACTTCGCTGCGCTGGAAGCCCTCGGCCAGCTGCAGGTCAGTCAACAGCGGACGGCCCTCGGTCAGGGTGCCGGTCTTGTCCACCGCCACCACCTGCGCTTCCTTCAACAGCTGCAGCGCCTCGCCCTTGCGGAACAGCACGCCCAGCTCGGCGCCACGGCCGGTGCCGACCATGATCGAGGTTGGCGTGGCCAAACCCATCGCACACGGGCAGGCGATGATCAGCACCGCCACCGCATTGACCAGACCAAAGGTCAGCGCCGGCTCGGGGCCGAAGATCAGCCACACCGCGAAGGTCAGCAGCGCCAAGCCCATCACGATCGGCACGAACACCAGGGTGATGCGATCAACCAGCGCCTGGATCGGCAGCTTGGCGCTCTGCGCCTGCTCCACCAGGTGGATGATCTGCGCCAGCACCGTTGCGCCGCCGACGGCGGTTGCACGCACGCCGAGCGCACCGGTCTGGTTGACGGTGCCGCCAATGACAGTGCTACCCGGCGCCTTCTGCACCGGCACCGGCTCGCCGCTGATCATCGATTCATCGACATAGCTGTCGCCGTCGACAACCTCACCATCCACCGCGATGCGCTCGCCCGGGCGCACTTCGATCACGTCGCCACTGGCGATCTGTTCCAGCGGCAGCTCGACCACGCTGCCATCGCGACGCACCCGCGCGGTCTTGGCCTGCAGCTTGAGCAGGCGCTTGATCGCCTCGGAGGTGCGGCCCTTGGCCTTGGCCTCCAACATGCGACCGAGCAGGATCAAGGTGACGATGACCGCGGCGGCCTCGTAGTAAACGTTGACGGTGCCGGCCGGCAGCAACCGCGGCAGGAAGGTCGCAACCAGTGAGTAGCCGTACGCCGCCAGCGTGCCGACAGCGACCAGCGAGTTCATGTCCGGCGCTGCGCGCAGCAGGGCCGGGATGCCCTTCTGGTAGAAACGGCGACCAGGGAACACCAGCACCAGCGTGGCCAGCACGAACTGCAGCAGCCAGCTGTTCTGGGTGCCCAGCGTGCCGGCGATGAAGTGATGGAAGGCCGGGATCAGGTGCCCGCCCATTTCCAACAGGAACACCGGCAGGCTCAGCGCTGCGGCTATCCACAGATCACGGGTGAGCACGCGCAGGTCATCAGCATGCCGTTGCGCCTGCTGATCCTCATTGCTGCCGGCACTACCGATCACGCTGGCCGTATAGCCGGCCTTTTCGATCGCCGCCAACAGCGCGGCCGGGGCGGCGCTGCCCTGCACGCTGGCGCGCTCGGTGGCCAGGTTGACGCTGGCAGACTGCACGCCCGGCACCGCCTTCAGCGCGCGCTCGACGCGGCCTACGCAGGAAGCACAGGTCATGCCTTCGATCAGCAGCTCCTGCGCGGCGGGGGCGGTAACCTCGTAGCCAGCCTTGTGTATGGCCTGCACCAGCGCCTCGCGCGGCACGCTGCCGTCGGTCTGCACGCTGGCACGTTCAGTGGCCAGGTTGACGCTGGCCTGGCTCACCCCGGGGATGGCCTTCAGCGCACGCTCTACCCGGCCCACGCAGGAGGCGCAGGTCATGCCTTCGATCATCAGATCTTCGGTGGTGGGACCGGCGCTCTGCTTGCCCGGACTGGCGATGCTGCTCATCGGCACGTCTCCATTTCTATTGTTGGAGGCACCTTAAAGCTTCCAACGATGGGAGGGTCAAGCGCTCTTTATCGCTTGACCTTCCCATCGTGGCAAGCTGCAAGCTGGCTCTACCCCAACGGAGAAACCCCATGAAACTGCATATCGAAAGCATGACCTGCGGCGGCTGCGCACGCAGCGTGACGGCCGCCATCAAGGATGTGGACCCCGCCGCCACGGTCGACATCGACCTGCCAGGCAGGAATGTGAAGATCGAGTCCAGCCAGCCAGTGGAGAACTTCACCAAGGCACTGGAAGACGTGGGCTTCCCGGCGAAGTAACGCCGATCTGCCGTTGTAGGAGCGGTGTCAGCCGCGAAGCTGACGAATTACCAGATCGAGGCATTGCCGGGTTGTCATGGACTCCCGGCTTGGGGGGGGGGGGCCCGCGGGCGCAAACCAGCCGCACCCCCCCCCCGCGGGGCCCCCAGACCCCCCCACCCCCCCGCCCCCGC
>NZ_JBRREC010000154.1:0-4757 GCF_056760015.1 Stenotrophomonas sp. STEN029
ATGCTCGGCAGGGGCTTTACCGGTAAGGCCCCAGCCGAGCATGGCTCGGCTCTACAGGTGCAGCTTCACGGCCGGGTTGATCATGCTGTTGTGGGAGCGGCGTAAGCCGCGAAGCTGAGGCTGCTGCAGCCTGCGAAGAGCTACCCCTCCCCAGCCCTCCCCTCCGCCTTCGGCGCAAGGGAGGGGGCAAGAGCGTAGTGCCGAGCCATGCTCGGCAGGGCTTTACCGGTAACGCCCCTAAGCCGAGCATGGCTCGGCTCTACAGATGCAGCTCACCCACCCGGTTTGGCCGTCTCTATGACTACGCCCAGCTGCTTGCCGGCTTCGGCCAGCCTCACCTTCTTGCCATCGCTGCGGGCGACCAGGTAGTCCGCCGCCACCCAGCCACTCTTGCCGTCCGCACGCACGTTGCACCATTGCAGGTCGTCGAGGCAGCGCTGCACTTCCACCGTGGTGCCCACCGGCAATACCGCCAGGCGCTCGGCACGCTGGTCCGGCGCGCTGCGCAGGTTCAGGCCATTGCTGACCTGGGCGGCGGGCTCGTTGATCTGCGGCTGGAACCACAGCACCACGCCGATGATCGCCGCAGCCGCAGCGATACGCAGATACAGACGGGGCTTGCCGTCGGTGGACTTGAACAACCTGTGCATGGCGAGTGCGGCGGGACCGGTGCGGCCAGATGAAGGATCTATGGTGACACGCCAAACTTGAACCCGCGCCGTTGCGGACCCATCGCGTTCAGGCAGCACCGACATCCAGCGCTGTAAGCCGTGCAGCGCCTTCGCCGCCGGCAATTTCCAACCTGTACACCCCGGCATTGGGCACATGCATCCCGGTCTGGAAGGCACGGAATGCCTGCATGTCCGCAGATCCGCTCACCGTCCGCCCTTGCAGGCGCCAGGCCAGCAGGCCGATCCAGATGCCATGGCCCACGAATACGCTGCCATCTTCGAAGTCATGCAGGCGGGCCAGGAAGGCCTCAACCCGAGCTGCGAAACCATCGAAGCTGTCGGCAATATCGCCGTCACGATGGGCAGGGTCGCCGCGTTGCCAGTAGTCACGCGCCAACACCGCGACCTCGGCGGGCACCTTGCCCTCGACAGTGGCAAGCGCCAGATAGCTGAACTCATCCAGCTCGGCGATCTCCTGTGCTGCAAGCCCATGGGCATCGCCGAAGTACGCCGCCGTCTGCCGGGCGCGCAACATCTGCGAGCAGTACAGCCGCGCCGGCCGCAATGGCCAGCGCGTCAAAAGATCCTGCACCTGCTGGCGGCCCAAAGCGCTGAGCGGGATCTCCCGATCAGCCATGGCGAACGAACCCGCGTTGGCCATGCTTTGCCCATGCCGAACGAAGTAGAGCGTCCGCACTCCAGCCGGGTCGGACGCCATCTGAATCAGGCCGTCATGCCGCTATGCCGCAGAAGGGCATCAATCTGCGGCTCACGGCCACGGAAGGCGCGGAAGTTCTCGGCCGCACTGCGGCTACCGCCACGCGACAACACTTCATCGCGGAAACGCTTGCCGGTTTCGGCCAAGGCGCCCGGTGCTTCCTCGAACGCGGCATAGGCGTCGGCGCTGAGCACTTCGGCCCACTTGTAGCTGTAATAGCCGGCCGCATAACCACCAGCGAAGATGTGGCTGAACTGATTGGCGAAGCGGTTCCAGGCCGGCGGGATGTTCACCGCAACTTCGCCGCGCACGCGTTCCAGCAACTGCAGCACGCTTTCCTGCTCGGGCTGGTACTGGCTATGCAGCAGCATGTCGAACAGGCCGAATTCCAACTGGCGCACGGTGAACATGCCGCTCTGGAAGTTCTTCGCCGCCAGCATCTTGTCGAACAGTTCGCGCGGCAACGGCACGCCGGTATCGACATGCGCGGTCATCGCCTCCACCTGTTCCCATTCCCAGCAGAAGTTCTCCATGAACTGGCTGGGCAGCTCCACCGCATCCCACTCCACGCCGTTGATACCGGCCACCGCCAGCTCACCGATGCAGGTCAGCAACTGATGCAGGCCGTGGCCCATTTCGTGGAAGACGGTGGTGACTTCGTCGTGGCTGAAGGTGGCCGGCTTGCCGTCATTGCCACGGCCGAAATTGCAGACCAGGTAGACCAGCGGCGTCTGCACGCCAGCAGCGGTGACACGGCGGTTGCGACAGTCGTCCATCCACGCACCACCGCGCTTGCCTTCGCGTGCGTACAGATCCATGTAGAACTGGCCGACCAGTGCGCCATCGGCATTCACCAGCCGGTAGAAACGCACGTCTTCGTGCCAGACCGGAGCGCTGTCCTGTTCCACCTTGAGTCCGTACAGACGCTCGATCACGCCGAACAGACCAGCCAACACCTTTGGCTCGGTGAAGTACTGCTTCACTTCCTGCTCCGAGTAGCTGTAACGCGCCTGCTTCAGCTTCTCGGCCACATAGGCCAGATCCCAGGCCTGCAGCTCGTCCATGCCCAGTTCGTCGCGGGCGAAGGCTTCCAGCTCGGCGCGATCACGCTGCGCATAGGGCTTGGCGCGTGCAGCCAGGTCACGCAGGAAGCTCAGCACCTGCGGCGCGTCGCTGGCCATCTTGGTGGCGATCGAATACTCGGCGTAGTTGTCGAAACCCAGCAAACCAGCCAGTTCGTTGCGCACGGCGAGAATGCGATCGATATTGCCGGTGTTGTCCAGCGCCGCATCGCCGAACTCCGATGCGCGCATCGCATGCGCGCGATACAGCTGCTCGCGCAGCGCGCGGTTGTCGGCATAGGTCTGCACCGGCAGATAGCACGGCATCTGCAGGGTCAGCTTGTACCCTTCGCGGCCATCCTTCTGCGCGGCGGCGCGGGCACTGGCAATCACGTCGTCGGGCAGGCCCAGCAGGTCATCGGCCACATCCACGTACAAAGCGAATGCATCTCCGGCATCGAGCACGTTCTGCGAGAACTTGGCCTGCAGACCAGACAGCTCTTCCTGCAACTCGGCGAAACGTGCCTTGCCGGCGTCGTCGAGCTCAGCACCACCAAGACGGAAGTCGCGCAGTGCATTTTCCAGTGCCTTGCGCTGTGCTTCGTCGTAGCTTGCAGCTTCCGGCGCAGCGGCCAGCAGCTTGTACTGTGCGTACAGCGCCGGGTTCTGCGCGACCGAGCTGCCGAAGCGACTGATCTTGGGCAGGTTGGCGTTGTAGACCTCGCGCAACTCCGGCGTGTTGACCACCGCCTGCAGGTGCGAAACCTGGCCCCAGGCGCGATACAGCCGCTCGGTAGCATCGTCCAGCGGCACCACGAAATTGTCCCAGCTCACCGGTGCCACGGTTTCGGCAGCTTTCACTGCGGCTTCGGCCTCGGCCAGCAGCGTATCGACGGCCGGGGTGACGTGTTCAGCGCGGATCGCGTCGAAACGCGGCAGGCCGGAGAAATCGAGCAGGGGATTGGTGGTGTTCACGGCATTCCTTCAAACAGTTCCGGCTGCGCCGGCATCAGACCTGATATGGCGACGCTTCCAGCCAGGCACAAGGCAGGGCCGGCATGCCCTGCCCGGCCACGGCCGTGGCCACCACCAAATCGGCGCCGACCACGTCGATGCCCAGCTGGCTGTACCAGTTCGGGTTGTAATAGCTGTGCGCGTAACGCTCGCCGGCGTCGCAAAGGATGCTGACGATGGAGCCATCACGGCCGGCAGCGCGCATCTGCTGGGCGGCGTACAACACACCGATGAAGTTGGTGCCGGTGGAGCCGCCAACACGGCGGCCCAGGGTGGCGCTGACATGGCGCATTGCAGCCAGGCTCAGCGCATCACTCACCTTCACCATCGCATCAACGCAGGTGGGGATGAAGCTGCGCTCCACGCGCGGACGACCAATGCCTTCCACGCGCGAGCCACCTTCGCAGGTCATGTCACGCCAGTCGCGGCCTTCGAGCGCGGCGCAGTAGCCGTCGTAGAAGATCGATATCTCCGGGTCTGCGCAAAGGATGCGGGTGTCGTGGCGGCGATAGCTGACGTAACGGCCGAGGGTAGCGGCGGTGCCGCCGGTGCCGGGGCTGCAGACGATCCACTCCGGCACCGGATGCGGCTCTTCGGCCATCTGCTTGAAGATGGACTCGGCGATGTTGTTGTTGGCGCGCCAATCGGTGGCGCGTTCGGCGTAGGTGAACTGGTCCATGAAATGGCCGCCGGTTTCGCGCGCCAGCCGTTCGGATTCGCAGTTCAGGTCGCAGGCGCGCTGCACCAGATGGCAGCGGCCGCCATGGAATTCGATGGCGGCGATCTTCTCCGGCGACGTGCTGGCCGGAATCACCGCGATGAATGGCAGGCCCAGCAGGCGAGCGAAGTAGGCCTCGGAGACCGCGGTGGAGCCGCTGGAGGCCTCGATCACCGGGCAACCCTCGCGCAGCCAACCATTGGCCAGCGCGTACAGGAACAGCGAGCGGGCAAGCCGGTGCTTGAGGCTGCCGGTCGGGTGGCTGGATTCATCCTTCAGATAGACATCGATACCCGGGAAACCCGGCAGGTCGATGGGAATCAGATGGGTATCGGCCGAACGGTTGTAGTCGGCTTCAATCTTGTGGATGGCCGCCGCCACCCAATCACGCTGGGACATGGATCGCCACTTCTTGGTGAATGCTGGTGTGGATTCTACTTGGTTGGGCAAAACCGGCGGCAAAACCGGGCAAAACCGGGGTGGGGGGGGGGGGGGGGTTTGGTAAACCCCCCCCGCCCCCCGGGTTGGGGGGGGGCCCCGGCGGGCCGAGTGGGGGGGTTGATGTACGCACAGAT
>NZ_JBRREC010000155.1:0-4618 GCF_056760015.1 Stenotrophomonas sp. STEN029
CCACTACAGGTGAGGTTCCTTGCCGAGCATGGCCCGGCACTACGGTTTGGGTTTTGCGGTAAGGCCTCTGCCGAGCATGGCTCGGCACTACAGGTGAAGCTGCAGTCCGTTCTATGCAGACTGCAGCTGCGCCAGGAACCGCCGCGGCGCGCCATCAAAACCACCGTTTGACATGAACACCACGTGGTCGCCCGCACGCGTGACATCACCGAGCCTGGCCAACAATGCGTCGGTATCGCTGACCGCCTGCGCATCGCCACGCACCGCGTCGATCACCTTGGCTGCATCCCACGGCAGCTCCGGCCGGGCCAGGAACACCACCGCGTCGGCGATATCCAGCGACGGCGCCAATGCCTCCGAATGCGCACCCAATCGCATCGAATTGCTGCGCGGCTCCATCGCCACCACGATGCGTGCATCGCCAACCTTTGCGCGCAGGCCTTGCAGCGTGGTGTGGATGGCGGTTGGGTGATGGGCGAAATCATCGTAGATGGTGATGTCCTGCGCCTGACCGATCACTTCCATGCGTCGCTTGACGCTGTGGAAACCTGCCAAAGCCGACGCCACGCTGGCGACATCGACGCCCACCACGTGTGCGGCTGCCAAGGCAGCCAGGCCATTGAGCACGTTGTGCCGGCCCAGCAGCGACCATTCAACGGTCGCCAACTCGGCACCGCGATGCAGCACCGCAAAGGCGCTGCCATCCTGGTTGATCAGGCGTGCGCTCCATTCCAGCGACGGATCAAAACCGAAGCGCTCCACCGGCGTCCAGCAGCCCATCGCCAGCACTTCGGCGAGGTACTTGTCCTCGCCATTGACGATCAGCCGACCACGACCAGGCACCGTGCGTACCAGATGATGGAACTGGCGCTGGATAGCGGCCACGTCCGGGAAGATGTCGGCGTGATCGAATTCCAGGTTGTTGAGGATGGCGACCAAGGGGCGGTAATGGACGAACTTGCTGCGCTTGTCGAAGAACGCGGTGTCGTATTCGTCAGCTTCAACAACAAAAAGTGGTCGATCCGACACGTTGCTCCCTTCCCCCGCCGGGGGGACAAAGGGCCTGCCCCCGCGAAGGCGGGGGTGCCCCGCAGGGGCGGATTGGGCTACGTCGCCAGCCAGCGACCTACCCAACCGCGCCGACACCCCGAAATCCTCCGCCACGCCACCGATGAGGAAGCCCGGCTCACGCCCGGCCGCCTGCAGCAAGAAGGACAGGATGGTGGTGGTGGTGGTCTTGCCATGCGTGCCGGCCACCGCCAGCGTGTCGCGGCCCGGCAGCACCTGTTCGGACAGCCATTGCGCGCCTGATGTATAGCGTCGGCCCGAATCCAGTACCGCCTCCACCGCCGGGTTGCCGCGCGAGAGCGCGTTGCCGATCACGACCTCGTCGCAGTCGGCGCTGATGTTGCCCGCCAGATAGCCCTGCGACAGGCTGATCCCCAGCGTTTCCAGCTGGGTGGACATCGGCGGATAGACCGCCTGATCGCTGCCTTCGACCTGATGACCGAGTTCGCGGGCCAGGGCGGCCACGCCGCCCATGAAAGTACCGGCAATGCCGAGAATATGGATCTTGCTCATCAACCGATTGTCGCCGATGCACACGGATAAGGGGTATGCCCGAGTTCATGTAGGTGTACCCCTAAAGGATGTAGGGGATTCCCCGATACCATCACGGCACGTTCACAATGAAAATACGTGACGCCAGCCTCAGTATCCCTCAGGTCCTACTCCCCAAGAGGCCATCCCCAGGGAGCTCATGCTGATGGGGCCTTGAGCACGCCCTTAGCTGGCTTTTATTCAAATGAAACGCCCGGATCCAGTACTTGGACCCGGGCGTTTCAGTTTGCGTCGCTCGGGGCTGCAGCGGAATCCGCCGCAGCCCTGCCTGATCAGCGCTTGATCGCCGCCAGGATGCGGGCCAGCACTTCGTCCAGCGCGCCCACGCCATCGACGCGCGCCAGGGTGCCCTTGGCGGCGTAGAAGTCGATTACCGGCGCGGTGGAATCGTTGTAGACCTGCAGGCGCTGACGCACCGATTCCGGATTGTCATCGGCGCGGCCCTGCTCCTGGGCGCGGCCAGCGATGCGCTCGACCAGCAGTTCGGTCGGCACATCCAGCTGCACGATGGCGTCCAGCGGCTGGTTCAGCTTGGCCAGCAGTTCGCCCAGCGCGTTGGCCTGGGCCACGTTGCGCGGGTAGCCGTCGAGGATGAAGCCCTTGGCGGTATCAGCCTGCGACAGGCGCGATTCCAGCATGCCCAGCAGGATGTCGTCGGACACCAGGTTGCCGGCATCCATTACCGCCTTGGCCTGCTTGCCCAGCTCGGTGCCGGCAGCCACTTCGGCGCGCAGCAGGTCGCCGGTGGAAATGTGCGGAACCTGCAGTTGTTCCTTCAGGCTCGTCGCCTGTGTGCCCTTGCCCGAACCGGGCGGTCCCAACAGAACCAATCGCATTCCTGACTCCCATATGTTTTGAGGAAACGGGACGGACAGCGGCGTTAGACTCATGGGCCGATTCACGCTGCACCGCAATATGTGCAGCTTACCGCATCCGGCCAATGTCCCGGAATGTCCTCCCGCTCTGGAGAGTATTGCCCATGTCCAAAGGCACCTTGCTGTATGCCCAGTCCGGCGGCGTCACCGCCGTCATCAATGCCACCGCCTCGGCCGTCATTGCCGAGGCAAGGGCCAGGAAAATCAAGGTGTTGGCGGCGCGCAACGGCATCCTTGGCGCACTGCGCGAGGAGCTGATCGACACCTCGAAGGAGTCGGCCGCCAACATCGCCGCGCTGGCCCACACCCCGGGCGGCGCGTTCGGCTCCTGCCGCTACAAGCTCAAGTCGCTGGAGGCCGACCGCGCCAAGTACGAGCGCCTGCTGGAGGTTTTCAAGGCGCACGACGTGCGCTGGTTCCTCTACAACGGCGGCAATGACTCGGCCGACACCGCACTGAAGGTCTCACAGCTGGCCAAGGAATACGGCTACCCGCTGACCTGCGTGGGCGTACCCAAGACCATCGACAACGACCTGGCGGTCACCGACACCTGCCCGGGCTTCGGCTCGGCGGCCAAGTACACCGCGATCTCGGTGCGCGAGGCGGCGCTGGACGTGGCAGCGATGGCCGAGACCTCCACCCGCGTCTTCATCTACGAGGCGATGGGACGTCATGCCGGTTGGCTGGCCGCAGCTGCGGGCCTGGCTGGCGAGAACCCCGACGACGCACCGCAGATCATCCTGTTGCCGGAGCGTGCCTATGACGAGCCGGTGTTCCTGGCCAAGGTGAAGCAGGTCGTTGAGAAGGTCGGCTTCTGCGTGGTCGTGGCCAGCGAAGGTATCCACACCGTCGACGGCCAGTTCGTCGCCGATGCCGGCGGGGTCAAGGATTCCTTCGGCCACACCCAGCTCGGCGGTGTCGCCTCGTACCTCGCAGGCAAGGTCAAGGCCGAACTCGGCTACAAGGTGCACTGGACCCTGCCCGACTACCTGCAGCGCTCAGCCCGCCACATTGCGTCCAAGACCGACTGGGAACAGGCACAGGCGGTAGGCAAGGCAGCGGTGCAGTTCGCACTGAAGGGACAGAACTCGGTGATGCCGGTAATCGTGCGCAGCTCGGACGTGCCGTATCGCTGGAAGATCGAAGCCGCGCCGCTGTCCAAGGTCGCCAACCACGAAAAGAAGATGCCGGCCAGCTTCATCCGCAAGGACGGCTTCGGCATCACCGAGAAGGCGCGCCGCTACCTGCAGCCGCTGATCCGCGGCGAAGCGCCGCTGCCGTACGGCCGCGATGGCCTGCCGAAGTACGTGACGTTGAAGAACGTCGCCGTGGCGAAGAAGCTCCCGAGCTGGGAAGGCTGATGTCGCGCCGTCGCCGGTGCTGTCTGCGGCCTCCACGTCGCTTCACCGCTGGTTCCAGGGCGATGCAGTGCATCGCCCTGCTGCTGTGCATGGCGTCCGCGCAACTGGCCGGCGCCTACACACCGCAGGATGGCGACATCGTCTTCCACACCTCCACCTCCAGCCAAAGTGCAGCGGTACAGGCCGCCACCGGTTCGCGCTACAGCCATATGGGTGTCGTCCTGCTGCGTGGCGGTCAAGCCCACGTATTGGAAGCGGTGCAGCCGGTGCGGTATACGTCCTTGCAGGCCTGGTTGGATCGCGGTGCGCAGCGTCGCTATGTGATCAAGCGTCCATCGAGACCGCTGACACCAGCAAACAAGGCCCGGATGCACACCGCCGCCACACGCTATGTGGGCCGCCCCTACGACCTGAGCTTTGAGTGGTCTGACCAGCGCATTTATTGTTCTGAGCTGGTGTGGAAGCTGTACCGCGACGCCGCTGGCATCGAACTGGCGCCACTGGCGCGCCTGGACAGCTTCAACCTGCGGGCGCCGGTGGTCCGCAGCAAACTACGCGAACGTTACGGCAACCATGTCCCGTTGGCCGAGCCGGTGATTTCGCCAGCGGCCATCTTCGCCTCACCCTTGCTGGTGACGGTTGACCGGCGCTGACGGAAGCACGGTGTAGTGGCCCGCCCCAGCCCCCGCACCCCATGCCCCGTCACACCCCCCCCCCCAGACGGGCGGGGCCACCCGGCCACCGGAGCCCCGAGTTAATAAA
>NZ_JBRREC010000156.1:0-4422 GCF_056760015.1 Stenotrophomonas sp. STEN029
GCGGCTGGCCCGGGCGCCCTGGGCGGCGTGCCTTTTCTGGCGGGTTGCGACCTCGGCCGCCCCCAGCGCCGCGGCGCCGGGGGCGCTACAACCGACAACAAATAAAAACGGGGAGGCCGAAGCCTCCCCGTTCATTGCATCACATCAACCGCCAGCTGTTACAGCAGGTCGGCAACGCCGGCGCGCTCTTCTTCCAGCTCGCCCAGGGTGATGTCGATGTACTTCTTGGAGAAGTCGTCGATCGGCAGGTCCTTGATGATGGTGTACTCGCCGTTCTCGGTGGTTACCGGGAAGCCGAACACGACGCCTTCCGGAATGCCGTAGGAGCCGTCGGACGGCACGCCCATGGTCACCCACTTGCCATTGCTGCCCAGCACCCAGTCATGGATATGGTCGATGGCAGCGTTGGCTGCCGACGCAGCCGAGGACAGGCCACGGGCGGCGATGATCGCTGCGCCGCGCTTGCCGACGGTCGGGATGAAGGTGTTGGCGTTCCATTCCTGGTCGTTGATCAGCTCGGCAACCTTGGCGCCGCCGGTGGTGGCGAAGCGGTAGTCCGGGTACATGGTCGGGCTGTGGTTGCCCCACACGGTGAACTGCTCGAAGCTCTCCACGGTCTTGCCGGTCTTGGCAGCCAGCTGGCTCAGGGCGCGGTTGTGGTCCAGGCGCAGCATGGCGGTGAAGTTGCGCGGGTTCAGGTCCGGCGCCGACTTCATCGCGATGTAGGCGTTGGTGTTGGCCGGGTTGCCGACCACCAGCACCTTGACGTCACGCTTGGCGACGGCGTTCAGTGCCTTGCCCTGAACGGTGAAGATCTTGGCGTTCTCGAGCAGCAGGTCCTTGCGCTCCATGCCCGGGCCGCGCGGACGTGCGCCGACCAGCAGGGCCACGTCGACGTCCTTGAAGGCCACCAGCGGGTCAGCGGTGGTCACCACGCCAGCCAGCAACGGGAATGCGCAGTCTTCCAGTTCCATGACCACGCCCTGCAGGGCGGCCTGGGCCTTTTCGTTGTCGATTTCGAGCAGCTGCAGGATGACCGGCTGGTCCTTGCCCAGCATTTCGCCAGAAGCGATGCGGAACAGCAGTGCATAACCGATATTGCCGGCAGCGCCGGTTACGGCAACACGAACGGGTGCTTTCATGGGGGTTTCCTCTGCTAAGAAGCGGTTGTGGGGGTAAGGCCGGGCATACGCAGGCGCGCTGGCCAGCTGGAATCAGAAACGGCCACCTGTGCAGGTGGCCGTTGGTATCAATCAGGCGGCGAGGATCTTGTTCCACTCGGCGACGCGGTCGGCCTTGGCAGCCAGCACGGCGTCGGTATCGCCTTCCAGGGTGATCTTGTTGATCGCATCACCCTGCTTGATCGCGTCAACCACGTCCAGGCCTTCGAGCACCTTGCCAAACACGGTGTGCTTGCCATCGAGCCAGTCGGTCTTGATGTGGGTGATGAAGAACTGGCTGCCGTTGGTGTTCGGGCCGGCATTGGCCATGGACAGCACGCCGCGCTCGTGGCGCACGCCATTCTTGGTTTCATCTTCAAAACGATAGCCCGGGCCGCCGCGGCCGGAGCCTTCCGGGCAGCCGCCCTGGACCATGAAGTCAGCGATCACGCGGTGGAACGCCAGGCCATCATAGAAGCCGTGCTTCACCAGATTGACGAAGTTGGCCACGGTCAGCGGTGCCTTGTCGGCATACAGCTCGATCTTGATCGGGCCGCGGGAGGTGTCGAAATTGGCGATCAGCGACATGGAAATCCTTAGTAAAGAAGACGACTCTCAATAGCCAGCTAGTTTACACCCGGCTCCGCCCGTGCTGCTGCCCCTCTGCAGCAGCTTGAACCGAGGAAGGCTGAATGGGCAATCAGACGAGTCTGAACGGCAGTTTTCGCACAGCGGCGACATAGCGCTATAATGCTGGACTCATTTTCCCCATTTCACGGCACCGGCTGGCCGTCTTTCGCATGTCCATCGAAAATCTTCGCAACATCGCCATCGTCGCCCACGTCGATCATGGCAAAACCACCCTCGTCGACCAGCTGCTCAAGCAGTCCGGCACCCTGTCCGAGCGCACGGTACTTGCCGAGCGCGTGATGGACAGCAACGACCAGGAAAAGGAACGCGGCATCACCATTCTGGCCAAGAACACGGCCATTACCTGGGAAGACAAGAAGACCGGTACCAAAAACCGGATCAACATCGTCGATACCCCGGGACACGCCGACTTCGGTGGCGAGGTGGAGCGCGTGCTGTCGATGGTCGACTCGGTGCTGATCCTGGTTGACGCGATGGACGGCCCGATGCCGCAGACCCGCTTCGTCACCCAGAAGGCCTTCGCGATGGGCTTCAAGCCGATCGTCGTGGTCAACAAGGTCGACCGCCCGGGCGCCCGTCCGGAATGGGTCATCGACCAGGTGTTCGACCTGTTCGACAAGCTCGGCGCCACCAATGAGCAGCTCGACTTCCCGATCGTCTACGCCTCGGGCCTGAACGGCTACGCCGGCCTGGAAGACACCGTCCGCGACGGCGACATGACCCCGCTGTACGAAGCGATCATGAAGTACGTGCCGGTGCCGGAAGTCGAGGCCGACGGCCCGTTCCAGATGCGCATCAGCCAGCTGGACTACAACAACTTCGTCGGCGTCATCGGCATTGGCCGCATCCAGCGCGGCAAGGTCAAGAAGAACCAGGCCGTCGCCGTGATCGACCGTGAAGGCAAGAAGCGCCAGGGCAAGGTCCTGCAAGTGCTGGGCTTCATGGGCCTGGAGCGCATCGAAGTCGACGAAGCACAGGCTGGCGACATCATCGCCATCTCCGGCATCCAGGAACTGACCATCTCCGACACCGTCTGCGCCCTGGACACCCCGGAAGCGCTGCCGCCGCTGACCGTCGACGAGCCGACCATCTCGATGACCTTCCAGGTCAACAACTCGCCCTTCGCAGGCAACAAGGACCTGTCCGGCGGCAAGTTCCTGACCAGCCGCCAGCTGAAGGAGCGCCTGGAGCGCGAGACCGTGCACAACGTGGCACTGAAGGTCGAGCAGCTTGAAGACGCCGACAAGTTCCTGGTCTCCGGTCGTGGCGAGCTGCACCTGTCGGTGCTGATCGAAACCATGCGTCGCGAAGGCTACGAGCTGGCCGTGTCGCGCCCGGAAGTGATCATCAAGGAAATCGACGGCCAGATGATGGAGCCGATCGAGCAGCTGGTGGTTGATATCGAAGAGCAGCACCAGGGCGGCGTGATGGAAAAGCTGGGTACCCGCAAGGGCCTGCTTGAAAACATGGAGTCCGACGGCAAGGGCCGTGTTCGCCTTGATTTCAAGATCCCGGCGCGTGGCCTGATCGGCTTCCAGAACGAGTTCAAGACCCTGACCCAGGGTTCCGGCCTGCTGTTCCACGTGTTCGACCATTACGGCCCGAAGGAACAGGGCGCCATCGCCAAGCGCCTGAACGGCGTGATGATCGCCAACGCCCCGGGTGCAACCCCGGCCTATTCGCTGGGCCCGCTGCAGGAACGCGGCAAGCTGTTCGCTGCTGAAGGCGACAACGTGTACGAAGGCCAGCTGATCGGTATCCACTCCAAGGACAACGATCTGACCGTCAACGCGATCAAGACCAAGCCGCTGACCAACATGCGCGCTTCGGGCAAGGACGATGCGATCCAGCTGACCCCGGCCATCAAGTTCTCGCTGGAACAGGCCCTGGACTTCATCGACGACGACGAGCTGGTGGAAATCACCCCGAAGGAAATTCGTCTGCGCAAGAAGTTCCTGACCGAAAGCGACCGCAAGAAGGCGTCGCGCGGCGGCTGATTGTCTTGACTGACAACAAGCCCTACAACCCGGATCCGCATGCGCATCCGGGACTGGCAGCCATCGCGCTGCTGGAAGCGGGAAAGGCCGTACTGGCCTTTCTCGCCGCGGCTGGCCTGGAGATCTCCGGGCCGGCCCCACTCCGCAACATCATCAATGCCCTGATCCACCGCGCAGGTGGTGACCCCGAGAACGGCGCTTTCTCCTCGCTGCTGGGCATGATCACCCCCGATACCGTTCACCTCGGCGCCGCTGTACTGGTCGGCTACGGGCTGCTGCGCCTGCTCGAAGCCTGGGGCCTGTGGCGCGCCAAGGCCTGGGCCTCATGGCTGGGCTGCATCTCCGCTGCGCTTTACCTGCCGCTGGATTTCTACGCCATCGTCAAACACCCCGGCTGGGCCTCGTGGCTGCTGCTGGCGGTCAACCTGCTGGTCGTCTGGGTACTGGCCCGCGACCTCGGCAAGCGTCGCAGCAAAGGGTAGCGCCTCTCCTGTAGTGCCGAGCCATGCTCGGCATGAGACCTGCTTCACCTGTAGTGCCGAGCCATGCTCGGCAGAGGCGTTACCGGTAAAGCCGAACCTGTAGTGCCGAGCCATGCTCGGCAGAGGTGTTAC
>NZ_JBRREC010000157.1:0-4384 GCF_056760015.1 Stenotrophomonas sp. STEN029
CCGCCGCCGCCTCGCTGTGCTCGCCCCCCCCCCCCCCCCCGGCGCCCGCCCCGCGGCCCCGCTGCTCCCCCCCCCCCCCCCCCCCCCCCCCCCCCCCCCCCCCCCCCCCCCACTACGGCTCCTACTCCCTCCCTTTTGCGAAGCAAAGGGGAGGGTTGGGGAGGGGTCGGCTCTTTCCGCCTTTCGAGCAATCCAAGCCTCGCGGCTTACGCCGCTCCCACAGGCGCGACCAGCGCATCATCCAGTTGCCCCGCCCGCACCGACGCCGGCCGTTGCAGGTGCTCAGCGCAGTAGTCGGTGAACGCCGGCTTGGCCTCAAGCTCACCCACGCGGATGTAGTAGCTCAGGAACGACGCCATATACAGATCGGCGACGGTGAAGCTGTCCCCCACCAGATAGCGCTTGCCGGCAACCGCTGTTTCCAGCGTATGCAGCAGATCCTCGGCGGTACCGTAGCCAGCCTCCATCGGCGGTGCCAGGCCACCATGACGACGATCGGTGACGAAGGCTTCCAGCGGCCCGGCCGCAAACAATACCCAGCGGTAGCATTCGCCGCGCTCGGCGCTGCCGACTGGCGGCAGCAAGGCCTTCGCTGGTGCAAGATCGGCCAGGTGCAGGCAGATCGCGGCGTTCTCGGTGATTGCCGTTGTCCCCTGCACCAAGGCGGGCACCTTGCCCATTGGATTGATTGCCAGATACTGCGCCGACTTCATGCTGGTGCCGTACTCCAGCATCACCGCGTCGTAGCGCAGACCGGTTTCTTCCAGCATCCAACGGGTAATGCGGCCGCGCGAATGTGGATGGCTGTAGAAGGTAAGCGTATCGGTCATGTCAGGCACCTGCGTTGTAAGGAGCCGACAGTGTGCGCAGGGGCTACTGACAGCAGCTGTCAGTAGTGACGCATCATGTATCCGTCATGCATTGCGCACGCCAACGCTTCAACAACTGATGACGTTGCGCTGGATAGCGCTGCGCGGTGTCTTCCAGTGCCAGCAAACGGTCGGCACGAAAGTGGCGGAAATCACCACGCATTTCGCACCACGCGGCCAGCATGCGCACATCGGCCATGAAGGCCATCGCGAACGGCCAGATCATGCGCTCGCTGACCCTGCCCTCGACGTCGCGGTACCGGATGCGCACGGCATTGCCGTCGCGGATGGCACGGCGCAAGGCCGGCAGCCACGGCTCCGGTGGCACCGCGTGCCAGTGCGGTGCGAACAGCCCGCTGGTTTCGACCTGCAGGCGCAGCGTTTCGGGCAGTACGCCAATGACACGCTGCAATGCGGTGTCGGCCGCAGCCGCCAGCTCCGGGTCGCCATGTGAGGCTACCCAGCGCGCGCCCAGCAATACCGCTTCGAGTTCCTCGGCGGAGAACATCATCGGTGGCAACAGGAAACCCGGCCGCAACTGGTAGCCGATGCCCGGATCACCGGCGATATCGGCGCCCTGCGCGCGCAAGGCATCGATGTCCCGGTACACGGTGCGCAGGCTCACCTCCAGGCGCTGCGCCAGTTCGGCACCGCGCACCGGCGTGCGGCGCCGCCGCAATTCATCCAGCAGGTGCAGCAATCGGGCAGCGCGTTGGCTCATTGGGGGTTCCGGCACAGGCAGCTGCCCAGCATAACGGCTGACGGCCAGCGCATTGAGCCTGCGGTATCAACAGAGCGCATTTATCCCGGCTAGCTGAGCAATAGGTAAGCCCTATCAGAGCGAGCAGTTCATTTGATTATTCATTTAACACGTCGGTGGTTACAGTCGGTGCAAGAACTACCCCAACGCCAGCAGGAGCCAGCCATGAGCAATGACACCAAGCCGACCTGTCCGTACCACAGCGCCCCCTCCCTCGAGCAGGCCGCGCAGTCGCAGCGTGACACCAGCACTACACCCAAGCAGCAACATGGCGACGCACCGGTGACGCCGCTGACCACCGCCTTCGGCGCGCCGGTGGTGGACAACCAGAACAGCAAGACCGCAGGCCCGCGCGGCCCGTTGCTGATGGAAGATGTATGGCTGCTTGAAAAGCTCGCCAACCTCAATCGCGAGATCATTCCCGAGCGCCGCATGCATGCCAAGGGCTCGGGCGCATTCGGCACGTTCACCGTCACCCATGACATCAGCAAGTACACCCGCGCCAAGCTGTTCTCGGCCGTGGGCAAGCAGACCGAGATGTTCGCCCGTTTCACCACCGTGGCCGGTGAGCGCGGCGCAGCCGATGCCGAGCGCGACATCCGTGGCTTTGCACTGAAGTTCTACACCGAGGAAGGCAACTGGGACCTGGTCGGCAACAACACCCCGGTGTTCTTCCTGCGCGACCCGCGCAAGTTCGGCGACCTCAACAAGGCGGTCAAGCGCGACCCGCATACCAACCTGCGCAGCGCCCGCAACAACTGGGACTTCTGGACCCTGCTGCCGGAGGCACTGATGCAGGTCACCGTGGTGATGAGCGACCGCGGCATCCCGCGCAGCTTCCGCCACATGAACGGCTTCGGTTCGCACACCTACAGCTTCACCAATGAAGGCGGCGAGCGCTTCTGGGTGAAGTTCCACTTCGTCACCCAGCAGGGCGTGCAGGCGCTGACCGATGCGCAGGCCGAAGTGTTGGTCGGCAAGGACCGCGAAAGCCACGGCCGCGATCTGTTCCAGGCGATCGAGCGTGGTGAGTTCCCGAAATGGAAGCTGTTCGTGCAGGTCATGCCGGAACTGGAAGCAGAGACCTACCGCATCCATCCGTTCGACCTGACCAAGGTCTGGCCGAAGAGCGATTACCCGCTGATCGAAGTCGGCGAGTTCGAACTCAACCGCAACCCGGTCAACTGGTACCAGGACGTGGAGCAGTCGGCTTTCGCCCCGAGCAACCTGGTACCGGGCATCGGCCCGTCGCCGGACAAGATGTTGCAGGCCCGCCTGTTCGCCTACACCGATGCGCAGCGTTACCGGCTGGGCGTCAACCACCACCAGATCCCGGTCAACGCCGCTCGCTGCCCGGTCTTCAGCAACCAGCGCGATGGCGCCATGCGTGTGGACGGCAACTACGGCGGCCTGCCGCATTACGAGCCCAACAGCTACGGCCAATGGCAGGAGCAGCCGCAGTACCGCGAGCCGGCGCTGAAGATCCGTGGCGATGCCGACTTCTGGAACTTCCGCGAAGACGACAACGACTACTTCAGCCAGCCCGGTGCCCTGTTCCGCAGCTACAACGCCGCTCAGCAGCAGCGTCTGTTCGAGAACACCGCACGCGCCCTGGGTGATGCGCCGGACTTCATCAAGCAGCGCCACATCGACAACTGCAACAAGGCCGACCCGGCTTACGGTGCAGGCATCGCCGCCGCCCTGCAGAAGTTGGCTGCGGCAGCCGCTCCGGCCGACCCGTTCGCACCGCCGCCGCACCCAGGCAGCGATTTCCCGACCGCCACCCCGGGCGCCGAGGACATCGAGCTGTAAGCCCGGCCCGCTGGTCCAACGATGAAACAGCACCGCCCGCCCTGCGCGGGCGGTGCTGTTTCTACCCACAACCCAACACGTCGTTGGCCTCTTCACTTACGCACCCTTGCGGGGGTTACCATGCCGCTGGACAACCCACCCTTCAAGGATTCCCCGATGAGCCTGACCGACGATCTCCTCTCCCAATTGCAGGGCGCGCCGCTGCAACAGGTTTCGCAGCAGTTGGGCATCGACAGTCAGCAAGCCTCGGGCGCGATCAGTGCCGCGTTGCCGTTGCTGATGGGCGCACTGGGCAACAACGCGGCCAAGCCGCAGGGCGCCGAAGCCCTGTTTGGCGCGTTGCAGAACAACCACAGCGGCCTGGACATCGGCAGCGTGCTGGGCGCAGTGATGGGCGGCGGCAACAGCCCGGCAGCCAACGGCGCTGGCATCCTCGGCCACATCTTCGGCGGCAGCCAGGACCGTGCAGAGACCGGCCTGGCCCAGGCCACCGGCCTGAGCCCGAGCAGCTCCAGCCAGCTGCTGAAGATCCTCGCCCCGATCGTGATGGCCTTCATCGCCCAGCGTATGAGCAGCGGCGGCCAGGCCAGCGCTGGTGGGCTGGCGCAGATCCTGGGCCAGGAAAAGCAGCAGGTGACGCAGGCTGGCGGTATCGGCGGCGGCCTGCTGGGCAGCGTGCTGGACCAGGACGGCGACGGCCAGTTCGGCGTCAGCGACCTGATCAGGCTGGGCAGCGGCTTGCTGGGCAGCGGCAAGCGCTGAGCCGGTTGAGGTTGATCGAAGACGCCACCGCAAGGTGGCGTTTTTGTTTCGGTAGTGCCGAGCCATGCTCGGCAAGGGGCTCTACCGGCAATACCAGACCTGTAGTGCCGAGCCATGCTCGGCAGGGGCTCTACCGGCAATACCAGACCTGTAGTGCCGATCCATGCTCGGCAATGGGCCC
>NZ_JBRREC010000158.1:0-4130 GCF_056760015.1 Stenotrophomonas sp. STEN029
CCCCCCCCCCCCCCCCCCCCCCCCCCCCCCCCCCCCCCCCCCCCCCCCCCCCCCCCCCCCCCCCCCCCCCCCCCCCCCCCCCACCCCCCCCCCCCGCCCCCCCCCCCCCCGCGCCCCCCCCCCCCCCCCCCCCCCCCCCCCCCACTACAGCCCCCCTCTCCCGAGGGGAGAGGGGCTAAAGGTCAAGCGATCAGCGATCGCTCTTCATGTACTGCAGGAACGGGTCGTTCTTGTCGAGCACGATCACGCCGTTGCCGTCGGTCATCGAGGCGCGGTAGGCCTCCAGGCTGCGGTAGAAGGCGTAGAACGACGGGTCAGCCGAACCGGCCTTGCCATAGATCGACGCGGCTTGGGCATCGCCCTCACCACGCAGCTGCTGCGCATCACGTTCGGCTTCGGCCACGATCACGGTGCTTTCGCGGTCGGCCTGGGCGCGGATGGTCAGCGACTGCTCCTCACCCTCGGCGCGCAGCTTGGCGGCCTCCTGCTTGCGCTGGGCGCGCATGCGCTCGTAGACGTCGGCAATCACCTGGCTGTCGGTCGGCAGGTCGATCTGCTTGATGCGCAGGTCGATGATCTCCATGCCCAGGGCGGCAATCGCCTCGTTGATCGACTTCAGCTGGCCGGCAATCAACTCGCCACGGTCACCGGACACCAGTGCCTGCAAGGTGCGCGAGTTGATCTGGTTACGCAGCGAGTCGGTGATGATCGGTGCGAGGCGGGCGTTGACGACCTTGCTGTCGCCGCCGGTGGCGCGATAGTAGGCGCGCACGTCTGAGATCCGGCCAATGGCGAAGAAGTCGACGCTGACGTCCTTCTGCTCGGCAGTGAAGTAACGCGCAGGTGCGGTGTCCAGCACCTGGAAGCGACGGTCGAACACGCGCACGGTTTCAACCAGCGGCACCTTGAAGTGCAAGCCCGGCTTGATGTCGGCACGCACCACCTTGCCCAGGTTGAGCACCATGGCGGTCTGGTCTTCGCGAACCACATAGACCGAACCCAACAGGCCCAGCAACACCGCGACGAGTACGCCGATAACGACTGAATTTTTCATCGGCCGGCCTCCTCACGCGATGCCGAGCGCGAGACCGAACGGTCCGCGTTGCGAATACTGTCGGTCGCCGCCGGCAAGGCCGGTGCCACCATTTCCGGAGTCAGCTGCGGGGCGTTGCCGGTCTTGCTGGCATCGGCCGGCATCGGCACGTAGATCAGCTGGCGGCCGTCGCCACCGATGACCTTGCGGTTCTCGGCCAGCACCTGCTGCACGGTTTCCAGCCACAGGCGCTTGCGGGTGACTTCCGGCGCGTTCTTGTACTCACCCTGCAACAGGGTGAAGCGGCGGGCGTCACCTTCGGCGCGGGCGACGATGGCCTGCTTGTAGCCTTCGGCGGTGGTACGGGCACGCGAGGCCTGGCCGCGTGCTTCGGGTACAACCTTGGCAGCATAGGCTTGGGCTTCGTTGATCAAACGCTCCTTGACCTGCTGGGCACCGTTGACCTCGTCGAAGGCCGGCTTCACTTCTTCCGGCGGACGCGCATCGGGCAGGGTCAGGCCGGTCACACTGAGGCCGGTCTTGTAGGTCTTCAGCGAGGCCTGCAGGCGCTGCTCGGCGACCACGGCCAGCGGGCCACGGTTGTTCAGCACGGTATTCAGGTCGGCGCGGCCGACCTGCTCACGCACGGCGCTCTGCGCGGACTGTTCCAGCATCTGGTCGGCATCAACCGTACCGAACAGGTACTCGCGCGGGTCGTCCACGCGGTACTGCACGTTGACCGACACATTGACGATGTTCTCGTCCCGGGTCAGCACCGGCACGTTGCTGCTGAAAGTCTTGATCTGGGTCGCATTGACCTTGACCACCGATTCCAGCGGCCACGGCAGCTTGAAGTTGGGGCCCGGCTGCAGGATGCGCGAGTACTCGCCGAAGCGCAGGACCACACCGCGCTGCTGTTCGCCGATCAGCTGGAAGCTGGAGAACAACAACAGCAGAGCCAACGCGACCAGCACCCAGCGCCAGATACCGCCATCAAACAGGTCGCGCAGCGGTCCGGGCAGTCCACCACCCCAACCTCCGCCATTGCCGCCACGTGGCGTACGCGGCGCGCGGTTGTTGTCCGCACCACCACCGCTGTTGCCGCCGGGTGTATTCCAGGCCATGCATGCTCCATCTGTAAGGGTCAGGCTGCGGGGGCTCCCGCCAAGGACCTGACCATCTATCGAATCCCGATTCTAACAAGGCAGACTCTGAACAGGTTCGGGGCTACCTGAACGGAACGTTTTGCCCGCCAATCAGCTAGTCAGGCAGCTGATCCAGCGGTGCGAGCCCCAGCCAAGACGGGCCCCGCGGTATCCGTGCAGGCCCCTCCCGGCACCTGCTCTAAATAGGAATAAGGGCAGACCCGCCTTTTCACAACAGTTATGGTTGCACTCCCCCGTTCCGACGCAGGCCTACCGATGTCCCCTACCGCCCCGTTCACCGCCTTCCGCATCCACAACGACGACGCGGGCTACCGCAGCGGTCCTGAACAAGTGGACCTGGACCAGCTGAGCCCGGGCGAGGTGGTGATCCGCGCCCGCTGGTCGTCGGTCAATTACAAGGACGCGCTGGCCGGTACCGGCAAGGGCAAGATCCTGCGTCGCTTCCCGCTGGTCGGCGGTATCGACGTGGCCGGCGAGGTTGTCGCCTCCAGCGACCCGGTCTTCCGTGAAGGCGACCAGGTGCTGACCACCGGCTGCGGCCTGAGCGAAACCCGTGACGGCGGCTACAGCCAGTACGTGCGCCTGGAATCCAGGTGGGTGATCCCGCTGCCGGCACAGCTCAGCCTGCGCGAGGCCATGGTGCTGGGCACGGCCGGTTTCACCGCCGCACTGGCACTGCTGCGCATGACCGACAACCGGCAGACGCCTGCCCATGGCCCGCTGGCCGTCACCGGTGCCACCGGCGGCGTCGGCTCGCTGGCGGTGGACATCTTCAGCCAGGCTGGCTACGAGGTGCATGCCATCAGCGGCAAGGCCGAGGCGGCCGACTACCTGACCGCGATCGGTGCCAGCCAGATCCTCGGCCGCGATGCGCTGGCCACCACCCGGCCCATGGAATCAGCCCGCTTCGGCGGCGGCCTGGACAATGTCGGCGGCAGCATGCTGACCAGCCTGCTGGCGCAGACCAGCCCTTATGGCAACGTGGCATCGGCCGGCTTGGCCGCCTCCGGCGAGCTGGACATGACAGTGATGCCCTTCATCATCCGCGGCGTCTCCCTGCTCGGCGTGGCTTCGGCCGGAACTGCCCGCGACATCCGCGAGCAGGTCTGGCAGCGCCTGGGCAGCGACTGGAAGCCGCGTCACCTGGACCGCATCTGTACCCGCGAAGTGGGCCTGGATGGCCTGCCCGAGGTGTTCGCCACGATGCTGGAAGGCAAATCCTTCGGCCGTACCGTCGTAAGAATTGATTGACGGCAGTCACATGAACTTCCCCGGCGTGAAGGCAGCGACTTCACGCCGGCGGCGCGCCAGCACTACACTGCCGCTACTACTTGGGGAAAAACATGGCGCGTATCCTGATCGTCGACGATTCACCATCGCAGTTGATGGGCATCCAGCGCATTGTGGAAAAGCTGGGGCATGAGATTTTCACCGCAACTGATGGCGCCTCTGGGGTGGAGGTTGCCAAGCAGGTGCTGCCGGACCTGGTGCTGATGGACGTGGTGATGCCGAACCTCAACGGGTTCCAGGCAACGCGCACGCTCAAGCGCGAGGCGACCACGCAGCACATCCCGGTGATCCTGGTGACCACCAAGGATCAGGACACTGATCGCTTGTGGGGCATGCGCCAGGGGGCGAAGGCGTACATCACCAAACCGTTTACCGAAGACGACCTGTCGGCGGTGATCGCGCAGGTGTTCAGTGCCGAGGCGCCACCGGTTGGGTGAAGCTGCTTTCTTGGGGAAAGCTTTTGGGAAGGCGGGCTTTGCCCGCCTTTCTTGTTTTTGGGTGTTGGGTTTGCGTTGGGTTTGCTTTGGGTTTGCTAGCTAGGAGCTTCCCCCCACCCCCACCCCTCACCCGGCCGGGGGGGGGGGGGTGGGGGGTGGGGGTGGGGGGGGGCAAAAATACACGCCCAAACAAAAACAAAAGCG
>NZ_JBRREC010000159.1:0-4095 GCF_056760015.1 Stenotrophomonas sp. STEN029
TTTTGGGGGCCGGGGCCCCCCCCCCCTACCGCCACCCCCCCCCACCACCCCCAACGGGGGCAACCTTCCCCCCCCCCGCCGGGGGGCTCCCCCCCCCCCCCACAAAAGCAAAAGCGAAACCGATGCCAGGGGACTGGCATCGGTTCCTGATTGAGGCGGACGACTTCCCTCAGTCACCCGGCATCAGTGGTAATCGGGGTAGTCCTTGTGCAGCGCCTTCTGGAAGTCGCGCACTTCGGTTTCGGCGCGGTCCTTGGCCCAGCCGTAGCGTTCCTGCAGGCGACCGGCGAGGTATTCGGCGTTGCCTTCGGCCACCTTCATGTCGTCGTCGGTGATGTCGCCCCACTTGGCCTGTACCTTGCCCTTGAGCTGGGTCCACTTGCCGGAAATGATGTCTTTGTTCATTACGCTGCTCCTTCGGGGGATACGCGGTTGATTCGCGTGGGACCACCTTCGCCGAAGCGCTGTTGGCATCAGGTCCATGTTTCGTTGGGTGCTGCTGACCTTGGTGAACATCGCTTCAGCCAGCGGACTGTGAACATGAAAAAGGCCGGCATTGCCGGCCTCCTTCATTCATCTGCAGGACCCTGCCGGATCAATGACCCTTGGCAGCATCCTCCACCTTTTCACCAGCCTTCTGCACGTCCTTGCCTGCACCGGCAACGGTATTGCAACCAGCCAGCACCGCGACCGAGAACAGCGACAACATCATCAGGGCAACCAAACGCTTCATGTGTTTCTCCTGTGGTGGTTCCATCGGTGCGGTCCACAACGGACCGCGTGTTCATCAGCACTTGCCGTCTTTGCAATCCTGCGCCTTGTCTTCGACCTTTTCACCGGCCTTCTGCATGTCCTTGCCTGCGCCCGCCACGGTATTGCAGCCGCTGAGCATGCCAACCGAGAACGCGCCCACCAGGGCCAACATCAACAGTCGCTTCATCATTCGTCTCCTCCTCCCTTTCAAGGCAGATGCCGTGGCCGGTGACCGGCGGCAGGCACTTCGTGTGTGAAGACGAATCTGGCGGCTCGGCCGTGTGCTCCGCGTGAAGTCGCGCAGCACACGTTCAGTGATGTCGGCCGATTGTTAATCGCGCATCAGCGTGGATTTGCCGAACAGGCTCTCCACCAGGTCCACCGCAAGTTCGGCGGTGCGGTTCTGGTGGTCGAGCAAGGGGTTCAGCTCGACGATGTCCAGCGAGCCCATCAAACCGGTGTCGGCAATCATCTCCATCACCAGCTGCGCCTCGCGGTAATTGACGCCGCCCGGAACCGTGGTGCCCACGCCCGGCGCGATGCTGGGGTCGAGGAAATCCACGTCGAAACTGACATGCAGGTGGGTATTGGCATCGATGCCATGCAGCGCGGCTTCCATCGTCCGCTTCATTCCTGCTTCGTCGATGTAGCGCATGTCGTAGACATCAACGCGGTGCTGCTTGATCAGGCGCTTCTCTTCCGGGTCGACCGAGCGGATGCCGATCTGGTGGACCTGCCACGGTGCGATCGCCGGGGCGCTGCCGCCGAGGTGGGTCAGGCCTTCCGGGCCGAGACCACACAGGCAGGCCACCGGCATGCCGTGGATGTTGCCTGACGGGGTGACATCGGAGGTGTTGAAGTCCGAGTGCGCATCCAGCCACAGCACGCGCAGCTGCTTGCCCTGCTCACGGCACCAGCGCGCGACTGCGGTAATCGATCCAACGCCCAGGCAATGGTCGCCGCCGAGCATGATCGGCATGCGGCCTTCCTTCAGCTCGGCGTAACTCGCCTCCATCAGCGCGTGGTTCCAGGCAACTACTTCGTCGAGGTGACGGTAGCCCTGCACCGGGCCGGTCCATGGATTGCGCGGACCATCGAGGTTGCCGATGTCGCGCACGTCCACGCCGCGTTCGACCAGCGCCTCAGGCAAGCCGGCAATGCGCAGCGCCTCCGGACCCAGCCGCGCACCGCGCGCGCCCGCACCCACATCGGTAGGCACGCCAATCAGCGACACCGGACGAAAACCAGCCATACGACCTCCGTTGCAAATGAAATCAGTTTAGCGAGCGGCCGCGCAAAGGCCTTGCGGCAGCGCGGCAAACCAAGGCAGGGCAAGCCTTTTGGCGGCTGCCAAGCAGGTCCGGGCGAGCTTACGCCGCGCATATGTCAGCCGTGCGCAGCCGGCTCAGGCAACGGCTACCTGCGCGGCGATCATGCCGCCGGGCCCTGCGGATCCCAATCGGCGGGCGCGACGATCTTCGGCAGCTCGGGGTCGGCAATGTAGTTGGGCGACATGATCTGCACCCCGGCCGCGTTGAACGCATCCTGGATGTTGGCGTGCAGCGCGCTGAGGATCTCCGCGCGCAGCGGGAACTCAACGATATGCACGCGCAGCACATAGGCAACATAGAAGTCATTGAGCGCGGTCTGCAGCACATAGGCGGCAGGCGCGCTCTGCACATGTGCGGTCTTGCCGGCCGCATCCAGCAGCAAGCGCTGCACCTGCCGCCACGGCGTGTCATAGCCGATGGTGACGCCGGTCTCCAGCCACATGCCCGCGGCCTGTGGATCGCGCGAGTAATTCAGCAATTTGCCACTGAGCACGTGCATGTTGGGAAGGCTGACTTCCACCCCGGTCAGGGTGCGGATGCGGGTGGTGAACAAGCCGATCTGGATCACCTGCCCCTCGACATCGGCCACCTTGACCAGGTCACCAATCGACATCGTCCGCGCATAGAGCAGGGTGAAACCCGCCGCTGCCTGGCCGACGATGCTGGAGCCGCCCAGCGAAATCATCACGCCCAGCAGCACGCTCAAGCCCTTGAAGGCGTCGCTGCCCGAGCCGGGCAGATAGGGATAGGCCATCACCAGCGCAAACAGCCAGATACCTCCCACGGTCAGCTTGCGACTGGGCTCGGCCAGTTGGCGGTCGATGCCAAACAACTGGAAGCGTCCGTTCTGCACGCCCCGGAACAACAAGCCGACAATCTGGCTGCACAGCCGCGCCAGCAGAAAAATGACGATCGCGGTGACCAGCCCCGGTATCGCCGCCACGCCCGCCCACAGCCAGGCCTTGGCCTGGGCCGCAACCCAGGCCGTCATCGCCCTGGCCCAGGGCTGGGTGTAATCAAACTGATGGAAGACGTAGCGCAGCCATTCCTCTGCCAGCAACAACACCGCCACCAGCAGCAGCGCGCGCGACAGCCAATCGGCCAGTGCGTTGGCACCATGCAACATCTGCCGGACCGGCGCGCTGCGCAAGGTCCCCGCCCTTCGACCGACCCACGCCAGCATCGCCGCACGTAACCTGCGTGCCGCCCACGCCAGCAACCAGATCAACAGCCCTGCCAGCAGGGTGGCGACAAGACAATGCAGGACGCCACGGAACATACGGCCCGGCGCACGCTCAGCCGCGACGACCGCGTCGTCGAGCCGGCTGCGTACCGCCTCACGCACCTGGCCCAGCGTCTCGCCTTGCGCGGCATCCACATCGGCAGGCGTGATGAGGGTGACCACCTCGCCACCAAGCAGCAGGATCGCGCCATCAGCGGTGTCGTTGAAGGTGACCCTGGGCACGCCGGGCTCATCGACGATGCGCTTGATGTTGAACTCGGTGACCGCTGCACGCTGCGACGGCGAGCGGCCCATGAACGCACTGCGGAAGGTCAGGATGTCGCGGTTGTAGAAACGCACCGTCGCTGCGGAAGCGACGTCGACGGACGCCTCTTCGGTTGCGGCCAATGCCGACGCAGGCGCCAGCAGCAGCGAGACACACAGCGCAAGCAGCACCCATACCGTCAAGGCGAACCGGCGTAGCAGGAACCAGACTTCAAGGTCGCCACGGAACATCTTTCTGCTTCCCCGCAAGAAGAGATGACTGGCCGCTGGCGTGCTGCGTCGACCTGCCGCCAACCAGCTTCACTGGCAGCAGCACGGTAGGCCGGCTGCGTGCTTGGGCCATCATCGCACCATGGCAGGCGGATTGCCTGCCATCACGATCTGCGCCCCTCGCCGTTCAGCGGCTGCACCACATGTCGACCGCACTACATCAACGTAGCCCGGGTAAGCGCAGCGCACCCGGGTATACACGAAGCGCCCTACCTAACAAACCCCCCCACACAC
>NZ_JBRREC010000160.1:0-4017 GCF_056760015.1 Stenotrophomonas sp. STEN029
CAAACCCCCACCCCCCCCGCCCGCCCCCGGTCCACCCGCATATGCTGGGCGCCGCTGTTCGCCCCCCCGCCGCCGCCCCCCCCCAAGGGGAGGGTTGGGAGGGGTGCAGTTGATCTTCGCAGCCCTGCAGAAAACTCAGAACGGCTTCGCCAGCACCAAATAAACGATGGCAATGAACAGCACCAACGGCAGCTCATTGAACCAGCGCAATGCCCCAGAAGATGGCAGGGCCTTGCCCTTGATCGTGCCCTTCAACCAGCGCCCGGTGAAGGTGAAATACACCATCAGCAAGACCACCAATCCCAGCTTTGCATGCAGCCAGCCGGCAGCGCCCGGCGCCACCATGGTCGGGAACTCCGGCAGCACCTTGTAACCCAGCCACAGCACCAGCCCCAGGATGAAGGCAAAGCCGAACATCACATGGCCAAACCGGTACAGGCGCTTGCCCATCAACTGCAGCCGCTCCACCACCGCCGGCTGCCCCGCAGCCTCGGCCAGGTTGACCAGGATCCGCGGCAGGTAGAACACCGACGCCATCCACGCCACCACGAAAACAAGGTGGAAGGTCTTTACCCAAAAGTACGACTGCATGCGCTGGCTCCATCGGCGGCGTAGGATGAGCGCCATTTTCGCCCATCCGCACAAGACACGCACATGCAGGACAAGCAGTACGACGCCGACTACTTCCAACGCTGGTATCGCCGCGACGATATCGGCGGCGCAGCGCGCCTGGCACGCAAGGTGCAGCTGGCCGTTGCCGCAGCCGAGTACTACCTGGAGCGCCCGATCCGCAGCGTGCTCGACGTTGGCTGCGGCGAAGGCGCCTGGCGCGCGCCCTTGCTCAAGCTGCGACCCAAACTGCAGTACATGGGCTTTGACAGCAGCGAGTACGCAGTGCGCCGCTATGGCCGCACCCGCAACCTGCATCTGGCCAGCTTCGGCGACTTCCAGTGGCTGCGCCCCTGCGCGCCGGTCGACCTGCTGGTCTGCTCGGATGTCATCCACTACGTGCCCAGCCGCGAACTGCGCAAGGGCCTGCCGGGCCTGGCCGAACTCTGCGGCGGGGTCGCCTTCCTAGAGGCATTCACCGCCGAGGACGAGTTCCATGGCGACCACGACGGCTTCCAGCAGCGCCCTGCCCGCTGGTACAAGCGCCAGCTGCGTGAAGCGGGTTTCCGCGGCGTCGGCTCGCATTGCTGGCTGGGGCCCGCATTCAGCGAAGACATCGCCGCGCTGGAACGGGCCGACTAAAGGCCGATACCGGCTTAACGCCGCAAATGCCATAGTGCGCTATGCTGCACAGCATCATATGACTGTACATATTGGGACGTCATGCTTTATCAACTGCATGAATTGACCCGCAACCTGCTTGCGCCCTGGGTTCACCAGGCGCAGGCAAATGCGGCGTTCTTCAATAATTCGGGCCACTGGTGGTCGTCGATGCCGGGCGCTGATCGCTTCGCGGCGATGAACGAGCTGTTCCACCGCCTCGGCAAGGATTATGAGAAGCCCGAATGGGGCATCCACGAACTGGAACTTGATGGCGAGATCGTGCCGATCGCCCAGCTCACCGAAGTGGAGAAGCCGTTCTGCAAGCTGCTGCGCTTCAAGCGCCACAGCAACGAAACCTCCAAGGTTGAAGCCCTGCTCGCCCAGCCCATCGTGCTGGTGGTGGCGCCACTGTCCGGCCACCACGCCACGCTGCTGCGCGACACCGTGCGCACCCTGCTGCGCGACCACCGCGTCTATGTGACCGACTGGGTCGACGCGCGCATGGTGCCGGTGGAACAGGGCGAGTTCGGCCTGGACGACTACATCGAATACGTGCAGGAGTTCATCCGCCACCTCGGCGCCGAGAACGTGCACGTGGTCAGCGTCTGCCAGCCAACCGTGCCGGTATTGGCTGCAGTCTCACTGATGGCCAGCCGTGGCGAAACCACCCCGCGCTCGCTGGTGATGATGGGTGGCCCGATCGATGCGCGTTGCAGCCCGACCGCGGTCAACAACCTCGCCACCCGCAACCCGATGTCGTGGTTCGAGAACAACGTCATCCACACCATTCCGGCGCCGTATCCGGGCCAGGGCCGCCGGGTCTATCCGGGCTTCCTGCAGCACGCCGGCTTCATGTCGATGAATCCCAGCCGCCACTTGATGTCGCACTGGGATTTCTACACGGATCTGGTCAAGGGCGACCTGGACGATGCCAACGCGCATCGCCGTTTCTACGACGAATACAACGCCGTGCTGGACATGCCGGCGCAGTTCTACCTGGACACGATCCGCGTGGTGTTCCAGGAGTTCCTGCTGCCGCGCGGCGAGTGGTATGTGCGCGGCGAGCACGTCGATCCCTCGGCGATCCGCGACACCGCCCTGCTGAGCATCGAAGGCGAGCTCGACGATATCGCCGGCCTCGGCCAGACCGAAGCCGCGCAGGCGCTGTGCACCGGCATCCCGGCCTCGCGCCGCGACCACTTCATCGTCGAAGGCGCCGGCCACTACGGTATCTTCAGCGGCCGCCGCTGGCGCGAAGTGGTGTACCCGAAGATGCGCGATTTCTTCAGCGCCCAGTCCGCGCAACCGGCGGCAAAAAAGGCCAGAAAAGCCAGCAGCAACGTAACCCCACTGCGCCGCCGCGCCCAGCGCTGAGCCGGCTTGAGCCCCTCTCCCTGCGGGGTGAGAGGGGCAGCTTGCGAACCATTGGTTCGCTGCCCATCGAACGCCCTTGCGCCAGCGCAAGGGCCGGGGCGCGGCGCGGGGGTTGGGGTGAGGGCAAACCGAAGTCTGGAAAATATAGGCAACGGCCATCGCTCCGACGCCCCGAAAGAGGGAGCACTAACACCAAGGCCCCGGCACTCCCGGGGCCTTCTGCATTCAAGAAACCGCCTTCAAGCCCACCACCCCAACCACGATCACCGCCAGGCTAAACAAGCGCGCCGTACTCCGCGACTCCCCAAAGAACAACATGTTCACCAGCACCGCAGCGGCCGTTCCCAGACCAATCCACACCGCATAGGCAATGCTCAACTGGATGTAACGGAAGGACTGGTACAGCAGCACGAACGAGGCGCCGAACCCGCCGAAGAACAGGATCACGTTCAACAGACTCTTGCGTCCGCTGTAACGCTTCAGGCCAATCACGCCCACTGTCTCCATCAAGGCCGCGGCGATCACCAGAAACCAGCCCATATCAGCCTCCCTGCCCGTCTGCTTCAGGCGCGGCGGCCTCCTTGCCATCGGCCAGTTTCAACGCGATCACGCCTGCCACCAGCACCGCCATGAACACGCCCTTGGCCAGGCTGAAGCTACCGTCGAACAGGAAGATATCCATCAGCGCCGTTCCCACCGTGCCAACGGCGGCAAACACCGCATACACCGTGCCGGTCGGCAATGATTCGCAGGCCTTGGCCAGCCAATGGAAATCCACCACGATCACCACGATGATCGGAATCCAATGCCACCATGCGGCAGCCACATTGAAGCCATACACCCAGACCAGTTCGAACAGACAGGTCAGGGCCACGTAGAACCAGCCCTTGTTGGCCACGGCGTTCTCCACAAAAAAACCGCCACCAGCATAGCGCGAGGCAGTGCCGAGCCATGCTCGGCAGGGGCTTTGCCGGCAGTGCAAGCAACTCCGGCTTTTTGTGGGAGCGGCGTGAGCCGCGAAGCTACAACTGAATCCGCCAGCGAAGAGCCAACCCCTCCCCAGCCCTCCCCTTCGCTGCGCGAAAGGGAGGGAGCGTAGTGCCGAGCCATGCTCGGCAGAGGCTTTGCCGGCAGTGCAAGCAACTCCGACTTTTTGTGGGAGCGGCATAAGCCGCGAAGCTACAACTGAATCCGCCAGCGAAAAGCCAACCCCTCCCCAGCCCTCCCCTTCGCTGCGCGAAAGGGAGGGAGCGTAGTGCCGAGTCATGCTCGGCAGGGGCTCTACCAGCAATCCAGAACTGTAGGAGCGGCGTCAGCCGCGAAGCTGGCAACAATGACTGGCGGGGTATTTCTGCCATCTGACCATCTACC
>NZ_JBRREC010000161.1:0-3856 GCF_056760015.1 Stenotrophomonas sp. STEN029
CCCCCCCCCCCCCCCCCCCCCCCGCCCCCCCCGGCCGGCGCCTGGCCGCCCCCCCCCCCCCCCCCCCCCCCCCCCCCGCCCCCCCCCCCCCCCCCCCCCCCCCCCCCCCCCCCCCCCCACTACCGGAAGTCCGCTCGCTTTCAGCGCTTCTCGCGGTCCAGCCAGCAGGCCAGGCCTTGTGCGTTGAGTTCGATATCCATTGCCAGCACCCGCAGCACTTCAGATGCGTCCAGCGGGCTGCCCTGCAGGCGCAAGCGCGCTACATACAGCGCACCGAGCGCATCCACCAGCAGGCGATGGCGTTCCGGTTCGCCGTTGCAGCGCTGTGCGATCGCCACCATCGCGTCGATCTGCTCGTGCAGTTCCTGCGCCAATCGCGCCGTGCCTTCGACCCGGCCGTAATGGGTCAGGTACATGCCTTCCGGCGCTTCCTGCATCAAGCGCAGGATCGAGGCATGCATTGCCTCGGGCTCGAACTGCACCGGCGAGGAGGTGGGAATGATGAACGCACCGCCAGCATGATCCAGCTCGCGGTACGACAGGCCAAACGTGTCGCCGGTGAACCAGCTGCGACTGACCGCATCCCACACGCAGAAGTGATGCCGTGCATGTCCCGGCGTGTCCACGCAGACCAGCTCGCGACCCGCCAACAAAACCCGATGCCCGTCCTCGGCAACCACCACGCGCTCGGCCGGTACCGGCACGATCTGGCCGTAGCTGCGCGCGATCTCGGCTTCGCCATACACCGCTGTTGCGCCGGCGATCAGCCGGGTCGGATCGATCATGTGCTGGGCACCACGCGGGTGCACGACCAACCGCGCATTGGGCAACTGCTGCATCAGCGCACCGGCGCCGCCGGCATGATCCAGGTGCACATGGGTGACGATCAGCCAGTCGATATCCGCAGGCGTCAGATCCGCCTGCGCAATGCAGGCCAGCAGATTGGGCAGCGAGTGGGTGGTACCGCAATCGACGAACGCGCCACGTCCGTCCTGCACGATCAGGTAGGCCGCATCGAAGTGATCGCGCTGGAACGCGGTATCGATGGTGTGGATGCCATGGGCAGCAGACATGCGGCAACTCCGGCAGAAACTGGCTTCGATCCTGCCAGCCGCCCTGCCCGCACTCAACCCGGACTTTTGTCGCAGCCGCGTCGGCTCAGTGCTGCAGTACGCGCGGGCGCAGCAGCAATGCCAGCACCATCACCGCCAGGAAGCCGCCGTAGGCATACAACACGGCGAGGATCTGCTTCCACAGGCCTTCGGCCACTTCGGTGGCTCCCACGTGGTAACCCCACAACATGAAACCGATGCTGGCCACCAGGGCCAGCACCAGCATCGATGCATCAAACACGCTGCGCCGGCGATTGCGCGGCTGGCGCGGGAACCACCAGTACAGCGCTCCCATCACGCAGAACCAGGGGAGAAACAACAACAACGACAACCAGGCCATCGACGTGCTCCTCCGCAGGTGATTACTCCTTCGCTGCAGCCTCGCGCAGTTCGCGCAACGCCGCCAGCACCGGCTCCACTTCCACTTCGACCTTGAACAGCTCGCTCTGCAGCGCATCGCCCTGCTCGGCCTGCTTGAGCACGGCGATCAGCTGGCCGGCATCGCGCGGTGAATCGAAGCCTTCGCTCTGGATCAGCAGCGTGCCTTCGCCATCGAGTAGCTTGAAATAGAAGCGGCCATCCTTCTCGCGGTACTGCTTGAACAGCGGCAGCGCCGCCTTGGCAGCGACTGCCGCCTTGGGCTTGTCACCGGCGGCAGACAGATCGCGCAGGCCCACGGCGTGGCGCAACTCCTTCAACAGCGGGATGGCGAACTGCTCGCGCAGCTGCTGGCCGCGCTTGCGCAGGATGGCTTCGATCTTCTCAGGCTCGGCCATCAAGGCGTTGTAGCGCTCGCGCAGCGGCGACAGCTCGGCGTCGATGCGTTCGAACAGCTGCTGCTTGGCATCGCCCCAGCTGATGCCCTCGGCAAAGGCCTTGGCAAAGGCTGCGGTCTGCTCCGGGCTGGCGAAGGCCTGGTACATCTGGAACAGCGCCGAGCCCTCGGTGTCCTTGGGCTCGCCCGGCAGGCGCGAGTCTGTGAGGATGGAGAACACCAGCTTCTTCAGCTCCTCGCGCGGCACGAACAGCGGGATGGTGTTGCTATAGCTCTTGCTCATCTTGCGGCCATCCAGGCCGGCCAGGGTGGCCACCTGTTCGTCGATGATCACTTCCGGCAGGGCGAAGTATTCCTTGCCGTAGACGTGGTTGAAGCGCTGGGCGAAATCACGCGCCATCTCGATGTGCTGGATCTGGTCACGACCCACCGGCACCTTGTTGGCGTTGAAGATCAGGATGTCGGCGGCCATCAGCACCGGGTACATGAACAGGCCGGCGCTGACGCCTGCATCGTCGTCGAGCTGTTCCTCGCGGTTCTTGTCCACCGCCGCCTTGTAGGCATGGGCACGGTTGAGGATGCCCTTGCTGGCGACCACGGTGAGGAACCACATCAGCTCGGTGGTTTCCGGGATGTCGCTCTGGCGGTAGAACCACACCTTGTCCGGGTCCAGGCCGCAGGCCAGCCAGCTGGCGGCGATCTCCAGGGTCGAACGCTGGGTGCGCTCGGGCTCCTGCGCCTTGATCAGGCTGTGCAGGTCGGCCAGGAAGAAGAAGCTCTCGATATCCGAGGCCTGGCTGGCGGCAATGGCCGGGCGGATCGCGCCGACATAGTTGCCGAGATGGGGAGTGCCGGAGGGGGTGATGCCGGTGAGGACGCGGGTAGTCATGTAAACCAAGCTGACGAGCGGATGAACCGGGCCAGTGTAACCGCCCCAGCCTGTCCCCGCCCTCAACCCCATTGCCCGCGCCTGGCCGTTTCAAGCCACGTACCCCGCCAAGGAGCCTGCCATGTACCGTTTTCTAGCCAGTGTGTTGTCGGTTGTCGCGCTATGCGGGTTCAGCCCGGTACGGCCGGCAGATGAGGGTCCGGTGCAGCTGTCGGTGATAGACCGCGACGACGGGCAGGAGCTGGACCTGTACCCGCACCGGGGCCAGCAATGGGTGGCCGGCAGCCCCGGCCACCGCTACAGCGTGCGCATGCAGAACCGCAGCGGCCAGCGCGTGCTGGTGGTGCTGTCGGTGGACGGGGTCAACGCCATCACCGGCCAGACCGCCTCGCCCAGCCAGTCCGGCTATGTACTGGAGCCGTGGCAGAGCAGCGAGATCACCGGCTGGCGCAAATCCAATGCCGAGGTGGCGCAGTTCGTGTTCACCAGCTCCAGCGACAGCTATGCCAGCCGTACCGGTCGCCCGGCCAATGTCGGTGTGATCGGCATCGCGGTGTTCAACGAAGCACGCCGGCCGGTGCATGACGTGCGCCCACTGCCGGCGCCAAGGCCCATGCCGCGGCCGATGCCGCAGTACGAGGACCGTGCCGAGGCCAGCGCCAGTGCAACAGGGCGCGCCGCCGAAGCCGCTGCGCCCAGCGCGATGGCCAAGAGTGAATCGCGGCAGCGCTTGGGCACCGGCCACGGTGAACGTGAGTGGTCCAGCTCGTCGCTGACCAGCTTCGAACGTGCCAGCCGTAACCCGGTGCAGGTCAGCGAGGTGCGCTATGACTCGCGCCAACGTCTCGTTGCGATGGGCATCCTGCCGCGCGGCTATCGTCACGTGGACAACTCGCCACAGGCGTTCCCGAGTGGCTTCGTGCCGGATCCGCCGGCGCGTGGGCGCTGAGTTGCTTGCCTGCCGCTGATTTGTGGGAGCGGCGTAAGCCGCGAAGCTGATCAAGCCCCATCTCTCAGCAACTGTGTCATCTGATGATCCCCCTGCTTGGGGGGGGGGGGCGCGCGCCCAAAACCAAAACG
>NZ_JBRREC010000162.1:0-3655 GCF_056760015.1 Stenotrophomonas sp. STEN029
CGGGCCCCTTCCGCAGCGACGGAGCTGGCAGACAAGACCCCGCACGGGGCGACGTGCAGGACGCACGTCGTTTTTCGACGATACATGGATGTATCGTCGAAAAAACCTGCCAGCGGAGTGGACCTGGAACGCGCAGCGCGGAAGGCGCGTAGGCAGGGTGTGCTTTCTTTGGGCCACCTTTCTTTGCACAAGCAAAGAAAGGTGTGCTCGCGCGCCGCAGGCGGGCGAAAGCCCTTGATCTTGATCCTGATTGCTGTTGGAACAGAAGCCAAAAGCAAGAGCTTTCACTCCCCTTCGGGGAGCGAGTCACTTTTCTTTGCTTGTGCAAAGAAGAAGTAACCAAAAGAAGCGCTTTTCAACAGCCGAATGGCTGGTCAAGCACACCCTGCCTCCCCGCCCACGCCGCTTCGCGACGCGGGTCCACTCCACCGCCGGGATTTTTCGACGATACATCTTTGTATCGTCGAAAAACGACGTGCGTCCTGCACGTCGCCCCGTGCGGGGTCTTGTCTGCCAGCTCCGTCGCTGCGGAAGGGGCCCGGTGGAACAAGAGCTTTGAAGCAGATGCAATTGCAGAAGCAACGGCTGGGGCAACTGCACCCCTCCCATACCCTCCCCTACGCTTTGCGTAAGGGAGGGCTAATGCAAAGGCAACTGCTACAGCCGAGTGCCCTGCACCTCAGCGCTTGGCCATGAAGGCTTCGATCTCGTCGGCGCTGCGCTCAAGCGCACCGGTCAACACACGGTGCCCGTCCTCGGTGATCAACACATCGTCCTCGATGCGGATCCCAATGCCGCGCCAACGCGCCTCCACACTGCGATCGTCCGGCGAGATGTACAGGCCAGGCTCGATCGTGAACACCATGCCAGGTTCCAACAGCCGCGACTCGCCTTCTACCCGGTAATCACCCACATCATGCACATCCATGCCCAGCCAATGACCGGTCTTGTGCCGGTAAAAACGCTGGTAATGACGCTCGATGATGTTCTCTTCCAGATCACCCTTCAGCAGACCCAGCCGCAACAAACCCTCGGTCAATACCTCAACCGCCGCCAGATGCCCTTCCTCGTAGGCAATGCCCGGCTGCGCCTGCTCCAACGCCGCGGCCTGCGCCGCCAACACCAGATCATGCAGCGCGCGCTGCTCCTCGCTGAAACGGCCATTGACCGGGAAAGTACGGGTGATGTCGCTGGCGTAACCGCGATACTCCGCACCCGCATCGATCAACACCAGATCGCCATCACGGCTACCGCTGTTGTTGTCGCGGTAATGCAGCACACAGGCGTTGGCGCCGGCACCGACAATGCTGTTGTATGCAGAACACGCATCGGCCGCGCGGAACTCTCGTTCCAGCTCCGCCTGTAACTCGTACTCTTGGATACCCGCGCGCGCTGCACGCATCGCCGCGCGGTGCGCACGCACACTGATGTCAGCCGCCTCCTGCATCAAGGCGATCTCATCGGCGCTCTTGTACAGGCGCTGCTCGTGCAGCAGGTGGCCAAGTTCAAGGAATTCATGCGGCGGCTGCGCACCATTGCGCACCTGCGAACGCACCCGGTTCACCCAGCCAATCAACTTCAGGTCGAAGTCGGCGTCGCGCCCGAAGTGGTAGTACACACGCGAACGGCCCTCCAGCAGGCCCGGCAGGATCTCGTCCAGGTCCTCGATTGGATAGGCGTCATCCATGCCGTAATGCGCGACTGCACCGTCCTGGCCTTCGCGCGGGCCATCCCAGGCTTCGCGGTCCGGGTCGCGCTCACGGCAGAACAGGATCACCTCACCGTGCTTGCGCCCCGGGATCAGCACCAGCACCGCCTCCGGCTCCTGGAAGCCACTCAGGTACCAGAAGTCCGAATCCTGCCGGTATGGGTAGAACGTATCGTTGCTGCGCACCCGCTCCGGTGCCGCGGGCAGCACCAGAATGGCGTCATCACCCGCCGCTTCCATCAACTGCCGGCGGCGGCGGGCGTACTCGGCGGGGGTGATCCCGGACAGACGCTTCATCGCCAACCTCAGTTCAGGCTTTGCCGGTGGCGCGAACCCATCACGCAGTCGCCATGCAACAGCAAGGCAGCAACGCGCACGAACTCCTCGATCTCGGACAGCGCGTCCTCGTCTTCATCGGCGCTGTCGAACTCATCACTGGAGGCCTGGGCAAGCCGCGCCAGATCCTGCAGCGCTTCTTCGCCTTCTTCACTCAGCGCCGGACGCTTGCCGGAGGCCAGGCCGAAGCCGCCCAGGAAGGCACGGCACCATTCAAACAAGGCGTCGGTACGCGCCTGCAGCGGTTCGGCAGCATCCACCAGCACCAGCTCGAAGGCGAAGTCACGGTCTTCCAGCTGCGCGACCGTGGCCTGCCGCAGCAGGTCCAGGGTGCTGCCGGGTTCCGGCGCTGGCAGGTTGTCGTCGGCCAGCACCTTGGCCGGCCACGCAGGCACATCGGCACCGCCGGCGGCCAACCAGCCGCACAGTCCGCCGTGAAGTTCGGCCGGGGAAGCAGCCAGGCCCAGCGACTGGCTGGCCTGGAGGATGTCGTTGACGGCGGGAAGGTCGGTCATGTCACAGGTCTGTAAAGCGGAGAGGAACGCCGGCACCGACAAGGTGACGACGGCCGCACAGTGTAGCAACCGCGCTGCATACTCCTTCTTGACCGGCCCTCATCGCCATGCCTATCGTGCCAACCATGGACTCCTTCGACCCCGCTGGCCAGCTGCTGGCCCTCGCCTCCCGCCTTGAGCTGCTGCTTGAGCGCAACCAGCGGCTGAGCGATGAAAACCGCAGCCTGCGCCAGCAGCAGGAACAGCTGATCAGCGAGCGTTCACAGCTGCTGACCAAGAACGAACAGGCCCGCTCCCGGGTGGAAGCCATGATCACCCGCCTCAAGTCGCTGGAGCAGCACACGTGAGCAACAACGAACCGGTCAGCGTCCATATCCTGGACCGCGAGTACACCGTTGGCGTGGAACCCACCGAGCGCGAAAGCCTCACCGCCGCCGCACGCGTGCTCGACGGCAAGATGCGTGAGATCCGCGGCAGCAACCGGATGGCGGCGGTAGACCGCATCGCGGTGTTGGCGGCACTCAATCTTGCGCATGAGTTGCAGCAGGTGCGCGATGAGCAGCTCGCCCAGCAGCAGCGTTTTCAATCGGCGATGAACGAGTTGAACCGGCGCCTGGACCTGGCCATCGACAACGCGCGTTGATCCAGCTGACCAGCTCAGACAGATGAATCCGCAATTCGTGAAATACGGCTGCACCTAGCCGCGCAACCTCGTTATACTGGCGACGCGTTCTCTGCTGTGAACGACGGCGTGTGCAAACATTCGCCTTGTCCCTTAATTACGACCACGGGGGCGCGACGGAGCCGGGTGTGCAAGTCCGCCTTGTAGCGGGAAGCCCGATGGCCCCCCAGCGTTCCCACTTGAACCCCGGGTTCAAGGTCGTTTCGCACGCATCGTCACCGCGGAGAATGCAATATTCCAGAACGGCGCCTAACGGCGCCGTTCTTTTTTTCCTTCTTCCTAAGGAAGAAGCCGCTGCAGCAAGGGAACCCTCTGTAGTGGGGGCGCCCGGGGGGGGAGCAGGAGAAACGCAAGAAAAAAGACAACACAAGAAGGGGCCGGCACACAAAAAAAAAACACCAAAAAGAAAAGCAA
>NZ_JBRREC010000163.1:0-3300 GCF_056760015.1 Stenotrophomonas sp. STEN029
GGGCTTTTGGGCTTTTGGGCTTTTGGGCTTTTGGGCTTTTGGGCTTTTGGGCTTTTGGGCTTTCATCTTCCCGCAACACTCCACCAAACCCGGCTACCCTGCCCCAGCACCCCAACGACCGAACCCAATGTCCCTCGGCATCTTCTGCGCCGTCCTGTTCGCCGCCCTGCTCCACGCCAGCTGGAACGCAATCGTCAAACTGGGCGGCGACAAGCTGCTGACCACGATTCTGGTCACCGGTTGGGCTGCCGTCCTGTCCGCCATCGCCCTGCCCTGGCTGCCAGCCCCCGCCGCAGCAAGCCTGCCCTGGCTCGCCGCATCAGCCATCCTTCAAACCGGCTACTACGTGCTGGTCGCCCGCGCTTATCACCGCGCCGACATGAGCCTGTCCTACCCGCTGATGCGTGGTTGCGCGCCCTTGCTGGTCGCCATTGTCGGCACCTGGCTGTTCAACGAGCGCTTGTCCGGCAATGCCTGGAGCGGTATCGCGCTGATCAGTGCCGGCATCCTGTGCATGGCCGGCAGCAGCAGGGCACGTAACCTCCGCCTGCCGCTGTACATCGCCATGGTGATCGCAACCTACACGCTGGTCGACGCACAGGGCGCACGACTGTCCGGTAACGCCTTGAGCTACACGCTGTGGCTGTTCCTGCTATCCGGCTTGCCGCTGCCGATCTGGGCCTTGTTCGCCCGCCGCCGGCAGCTGGGCAGCTATCTGCGCGGCAACTGGCAGCGCGGGCTGGTCGGCGGTATCGGCACCACCGCGTCGTATGCGATTGCACTGTGTGCGATGACCATCGCGCCGGTCGCGGTGATCGCCGCACTGCGCGAAACCTCGATCCTGTTCGCGTTGCTGATCTCGGCATTGCTGTTGAAAGAACACATCAGCCGCAAGCGCCTGCTCGCCGCAGCGCTGATCATCGCCGGTGTGGTGCTGTTGCGGCTGGCATAGCCAACGCAGCGCTCAGAGCGGCGGCATCACGCTGATGTCGTCGTCCACCAGCTCCATCGCCATCACCAGTGCGTCTTCGCGCCCGGTCGCGGTCGGGTAGTAACGCGGGCGGCGGCCGATCTCGTTGAAGCCTTCGCTGTGGTACAGCGCGATGGCCGAGGTATTGGACGGCCGCACTTCCAGGAACACCCGCAACGCGCCGCGTTGCCGTGCAACCCGCACCAACTCGCGCAACAAGCGTCGGCCGTAGCCGCGCGATTGGCATAACGGGTCAACACATACGTTGAGTACGTGCGCCTCATCGACGGCAATGCTGAGCACGGCATAGCCGGCAATGCCGTCATCCTGCACCAACACCCGGCACGGGTAGTCGGCGCGCAGGCAATCCTGGAAGATGCCGCGCGTCCACGGGAACGGATAGGCGCGCAGCTCCACTTCCATCACCGCATCCAGGTCCCCTTCATGCATGGGACGCAGGACCGAGCCCGGCGCGGTCATTGCCGTGCTTTCCGCCGCAGACTGCGCAGCTGCGGCCACAGCGCGCGCTTGGCGGCTGGATCGGCACGCAGCTCGGCCAAGGGCCAACTGTCCATCAGCGCCCGCGTTTCCGGCTCGTTGGGATTGCAGCCGGAGGCACGCAACAAGGCGATCTGCAGGCGGTCGGGCATCCCCAAGCCGCCGCTGCGACGAACACTACCCGCTGCGCCGGCAACGGATACCGGCGCGGGTGCAGTGCTCGGTGCCTGCGGTGCCTTTGCGGCCACTTCACGCGGCGGGGCAACAGCAACCGGCTTGGTCACCGTGCTCTGCGGCGGTGCCGCCCGCTCCACCGCTACCGTAGCGGTATCAAAGGCTGGCGCAGCAACGACTGGCGGCGCATCCAGCGCGCCGCCTTCCAGATAAACGGTGTAGCCCATCGCCTGCAGCCATGCCTGCTGCTCGGGGGTCCACACCGGCTCGGGCGAGAAACCGATCACTGCACCTTGCCGGCCGGCTGCCGCCAGCGCTGCAACAGCCACATCACCGGGCCGGACAGCGCATAGATCACGCCGACCACCAACAAGGTCCGCGCCGGGTCCAGCACCACGATGGAAATGACGATAGGCACCAAAGCCAGCACCACGAACGGCACGCGTTCCGAACGCGGGCCCTTTTCATTGCCGCCCTTGAAGCTCCAGAAGCGGATCCGGCTGACCATCAGCAGGCCGGCGACGATGGTCACGCCCAAGGCCACGTAGCGCAGTTCCTCTCCGCTCCAGCCCAGCGTGCCGTCGGCGAAGGCCCAGACGAAGGACATCATCAAACCGGCGGCGGCCGGGCTGGCCAGGCCAACGAACCAGCGCTTGTCGACGGTGCCGACCTGGGTATTGAAACGGGCCAGGCGCAGCGCCGCGCAGGCCGCATACAGGAAGGCCGCCGACCAGCCGACCCGACCCAGCACGTCGCCATCGAACTTCAGAGAGGACAGGGCCCAGTGGTACATCACCAGTGCCGGCGCCATGCCGAAACTGACCAGATCGGCCAGCGAGTCGTATTGCACGCCAAATTCGCTGCTGGTTCCGGTCAAACGCGCAACCCGGCCATCCAACCCATCCATGACCGCAGCCACGAACACAGCGACGCTGGCGTTGACGAACTGCCCGTTGGAGGCGGCAATGATCGCGTAGAACCCGGCAAACAGCCCGGCGGTGGTAAACAGGTTCGGGAGCAGGTAGATGCTGCGCGAACGCGGTGGTGGTCTCAATTCGTCCATACCCGCCAGTTTAATCGACTTGCCAGCCGCGTCACCGGGTGCTGCAATCGCTGCCTGCCCTGTTCCGGTGCCTGGAGTTGCCATGCTCACCCTGCCACGCCTCTGCTGCCTGCTCCTGCTCGGCACCGCTGCCACCGCCAGCGCGGCCAATCTGTACAAGTGGAAGGACGCCAATGGCGTCACCCAGTATTCCGAGCGACCGCCGGCCGGCAAGCAGTTCGAAACCCGCCGCATCACCGCCAGCGGTGCTTCTGTCGCCGAGCCAGAGGTTTCAGCCGAAGCCGGCGAATCCGAACAGTGCCTGGGTGCACGCAGGAATCTGCAATTGCTGAACGGCAATGGTCCAGTCAGCCAGGGCGTTGGTGCCGATGGCAAGCCGGGCGCTCCGCTGGATGACGCCCAGCGCGCGGCACAGAAGCAGCTGGCCGAGGCGGCAGCTGCGGTCTATTGCAAGCCTGCGCCGAAGGACTGAGCTGGTAACTGACAGGCAAAACCGGGGTTGGGCTTAGGGGGGTGGTTTTGTATTAAAATAAAAATAACACCCCGAGAATTCATACGACGCGTGGGTTCTGCCGGTGTCGGGCGACTGAAGGCG
>NZ_JBRREC010000164.1:0-3238 GCF_056760015.1 Stenotrophomonas sp. STEN029
CCCCCCCCCCGGCCTGGTGGTCCGCCTCTGGGGGAGTCTCCCCGGGCGCGCTTGCCCCCCGGGCGTCCTCGGCTCTGCCTTAGGGGAGGGCTGGGGAGGGGGGCTCTTGCTTCTCGCCGCAAAAATGCAACAAAAAAGAACGCCCCAACAGGGGCGTTCTTCCAACGCAACATTCAACGCAGCAGATCAAGCAACCTTCTTCGCCGCCAGCTGCCGCAACACATACTGCAGCAAGCCACCATTACGGAAGTACTCCACTTCCTTCGGCGTCAGCAGCAGCACCTTGGCTGTGAAGCTCTTCCTGCTGCCATCGGCCCTGGTAGCAGTAACCGTTGCGGTCTTGGCCTTGCCATCGTCCAGCCCGGTCACATCAAACACCTCCGAACCATCCAGGCCCAAGGTCTGCGCGTTCTCGCCGTCATGGAACTGCAGCGGCAGCACGCCCATGCCGACCAGGTTGGAGCGGTGGATGCGCTCGAAGCTCTCGGCGATCACCGCCTTGACGCCCAGCAGATTGGTGCCCTTTGCGGCCCAGTCGCGCGATGAGCCAGTGCCGTATTCCTTGCCGGCCAGCACCACCAGCGGCACGCCATCGGCCTTGTACTTCATCGCCGCGTCGTAGATCGCCAGCTTCTCGCCGGTGCTGCTGCCCGGGGCGTAGTACAGCGTGTTGCCGCCTTCTTCGCCGCCGAACATCAGGTTCTTGATGCGGATGTTGGCGAAGGTGCCGCGCACCATCACGTCGTCGTTGCCGCGGCGGCTGCCGTAGCTGTTGAAGTCGGCTGGCTGTACGCCACGCGACTGCAGGAAGCGGCCTGCCGGCGAATCCTTCTTGATGTTGCCGGCCGGGGAGATGTGGTCGGTGGTGATCGAGTCACCAAACAAGCCCATCACCCGTGCGCCATGCACGTCGCTGATGCTGCCGACCTGCATGGTCATGCCATCGAAGTACGGCGGGTTCTTGATATAGGTAGAGTCGCCATTCCATTCGTAGGCTTGGCCTTCCGGCGATTCGATCTGCGCCCAGCGGGTGTCACCCTTGAATACATCGGCGTAGTTCTGCTTGAACATCTCCGGGCCGACGGTGGCAGCGATGGTGTCGCCGATTTCCTTGTTGCTCGGCCAGATGTCGCGCAGGTAGACGTCCTGGCCGTCGCTGCCCTTGCCCAGCGGCTCCTTGCTCAGGTCGATGCGCACGGTGCCGGCAATGGCATAGGCGACCACCAACGGCGGCGAGGCCAGGTAGTTGGCCTTCACTTCCGGGTGCACGCGGCCTTCGAAGTTACGGTTGCCCGACAGCACCGAGGCCACTACGAGATCGCCAGCAGCAATGCCGGCGCTGACTTCGGTCGGCAGCGGTCCGGAGTTGCCGATGCAGGTGGTGCAGCCGTAGCCGACCACGAAGAAGCCGAGCTTCTCCAGATCCGGCAGGACGCCGGCTTTTTCCAGATAGTCGGTGACGACGCGGGAGCCCGGTCCAAGCGAGGTCTTGACCCACGGCTTGGCCTTGAGCCCGAGCCGTGCCGCATTGCGCGCGAGCAGGCCGGCGCCGAGCATCACCGCCGGGTTGGAGGTGTTGGTGCACGACGTAATGGCGGCGATCACCACTGCGCCATCCTTCAGGCGCATCGCTTGTTCGTTGATCACGATGTCGGCATGGCCCTTGGCCAGCTGCTCGTTGCCGACTGCGGCGCCGCCGCCTTCGTTGATGAAGTCGGCGACGTCGCCATTGCGTTGCTCGCGGTGGCTGGTCAGGCCCTTCAGTGCTTCGCTGAAGTTGCTGTGCACGTCTTCCAGCAGCACGCGGTCCTGCGGGCGCTTGGGGCCGGCCATTGATGGCTTGACTTCGGCCATATCCAGTTCCAGCGTGGCGCTGTACTGTGCGTGCGGGCTGTTGGCGTCGTGCCAAAGGCCCTGGGCCTTTGCGTAGGCTTCGACCAGGTTGATCTGTGCATCGCTGCGGCCGGACAGGCGCAGGTAGTTCAGTGACTCGGCATCGATCGGGAAGATGCCGCAGGTGGCGCCGTATTCCGGGGCCATGTTGGCGATGGTGGCACGGTCGGCCAGCGGCAGGTGCTGCAGGCCCTCGCCATAGAACTCGACGAACTTGCCAACCACGCCGAGCTTGCGCAGCATCTGGGTGACGGTCAGCACCAGGTCGGTGGCGGTGGTGCCTTCGGGCAGCTTGCCGGTCAACTTGAAGCCGACTACCTGCGGGATCAGCATCGAGGAGGGCTGGCCCAGCATCGCGGCCTCGGCCTCGATGCCGCCGACGCCCCAGCCGAGCACGCCGATGCCATTGATCATGGTGGTGTGCGAGTCCGTGCCGAACACGGTGTCCGGGAAGGCCCAGTTGGCACCGTCGATCTGCCGTTCCATCACCACACGGGCAAGGTTTTCCAGATTCACCTGGTGGACGATGCCGGTATTCGGCGGTACGACCTTGAAGTTCTCGAAGGCCTTCTGGCCCCAGCGCAGGAAGCTGTAACGTTCCTGGTTGCGTTCGAACTCGATCTTGCCGTTGAGGTCCAGCGCGTCAGGACGGCCGAACACGTCCACCTGCACGGAATGGTCGATGACCAGTTCGGAGGGAATCAGCGGGTTGATCTGCTCGGCCTTGCCGCCAAGCTTGGTGACCGCGTCGCGCATGGCGGCCAGGTCGACCACGCAGGGCACGCCGGTGAAGTCCTGCAGTACCACGCGCGCGGGCATGAAGGCGATCTCGGTGTCCGGCTCGGCCTTGGGGTTCCAGCGGGCGACGGCTTCGATGTGGTCAGGGCCGACGGTCTGGCCGCCGTCCTCATGCCGGAGCAGGTTCTCCAGCAGGATCTTCATCGAGTAGGGGAGGTGGGAGATATCGAACTTCTGACCGAGCTTGGGAAGGCTGCAGTAGGTGTACTGCTGGCCGCCAACCTCCAGTTGGCTACGGGTGGAGAATGTATCGCTCATACCGCTGACTCCTTTTAGTGCAGATGGCTTGCGGCGGCGCCGGGGCGCTGCGCGGGCTTGTCAGGGCCATGGGCCCTGACAGGTGGATGCCAGTCCGAGTATGGACGAAGCATCCTGCATTCGGTTCATGTTGGCTGGTGCCAGTTTAGGCAACGGCGTGTTGCGGGCATGTAACGGAGCGCGCGACTGTAGTGCCCCGCCCAGCTCGGCCGGGGGCTTCCCGGGAGACGCACCCCCCCCCAAGGGGCGGCCCAACAACTAAAAAATAAACCGCTCCGAGAACGCGCAG
>NZ_JBRREC010000165.1:0-3178 GCF_056760015.1 Stenotrophomonas sp. STEN029
CCCCCCCCCCCCGCCCCCCCCCCCGGGGGGGGGGGGCGGATGCGGGGGCTCTTCGTTTCTGGCTTTCAGCTCTTGGTCTTTAGCTCTCCAATCCGCACAAAAGAAAACGCCGCCCAAAGGCGGCGTTTTCCATAACAGCAATCAACGCGCCTTACAGCTTCGCGCGCTGCTCCTGCAGGCCGGCCAGCTGGCTGTTCCAATCAACCAGACGCACGCGCTCCTGCTCAACCACCGCCGCCGGCACCTTGTCGGTGAACTTCGACAGCTTGACCTCGCTCTTGTCCTTTTCCGAAGAAACGCGGGCGATTTCCTTGTCCAGGCGCGCACGTTCGGCGTCCAGGTCAACCAGGCCTTCCAACGGCACCAGCAGCTTCAGCTCGCCGACAATGGCGGCCGCGGCCGGCGGCGTCACCGCATCAGCGGCCAACCAGTCGATGCTCTCCAGCTTGAGCAGGAAGCGCAGCTGCGAGGCGAAGCGGTCGAGGCGGCTGCGATCGGCAGCCTGGCCACCCTGCAGCAGCAAACGCACGTGCTTGGACGGCGGCACGTTCAACTCGCTGCGCACGCGGCGCAGGGCGCTGACCATGGTCTTGAACCATTCCACGTCGACTTCGGCCTGCGCGTAGTCGCCAGCAAACTCTTCAGCGGTCGGATAGGCCTGCAACGACAACGACTCGGCGCTGATGCCAAGACGCGGCGCTACCTGCTGCCACAGCTGCTCGGTGACGAACGGTGTCAGCGGGTGCAGCAGGCGCAGCACTGCTTCCAGCACGTACAGCAGGGTGTGGCGGGTGCTGGCGGCATCCTCGGCGTTGTCGCCGCTCAAGGCCGGCTTGGTCAGTTCCAGGAACCAATCGCAGAATTCGTTCCAGACGAATTCGTACAGCGCCTGCGACAACAGGTCGAAGCGGTAGTCGGCGTAGTGCTGCTGTGCTTCGGCCGAAACCTTGGCCAGGCGTGCAAGGATCCAGCGCTCGGCATCGGTGCGCGGCTGCGGCACGCCAGAGAAGCTCGCGCCCTCGGTGTTCATCAGGGTGAAGCGGCTGGCGTTCCACAGCTTGTTGCAGAAGTTTTTGTAGCCCTCGGCGCGGCTCATGTCGAACTTGATGTCGCGGCCGTGGGTGGCCAGCGCGGCAATGGTGAAGCGCAGCGCGTCGGCACCGTGGGCGATGATGCCGTCCGGGAATTCCTTGCGCGTGGCCTTCTCGATCTTCTCGGCCATCTTCGGCTGCATCAGGCCGTGGGTGCGCTTGGCAACCAGGTCGTCGATGCTGATGCCGTCGATGATGTCCAGCGGATCGAGCACATTGCCCTTGGACTTGGACATCTTCTGGCCCTGACCGTCGCGGATCAGGCCGGTGATGTAGACGTCCTTGAACGGGATCTGGCCGGTGAAGCTGTCGGTGGCCATGATCATGCGCGCCACCCAGAAGAAGATGATGTCGAAGCCGGTGATCAGCACGTTCGACGGCAGGTAGCGCTCAAAGCCGCGCTCGGCCATCGCCGCTTCGTTCGGCCAGCCCAGGGTCGAGAACGGCCACAGCTGGGAGGAGAACCAGGTCTCCAGCACGTCGCTGTCCTGGGTCAGGACCACGTCGTCACCGAGTCCGGCCTTGGCGCGGGCGTCGGCCTCGTTGCGGCCCACGTAGCAGTTGCCGGCTTCGTCGAACCACGCCGGAATGCGGTGGCCCCACCACAGCTGGCGGCTGATGCACCAATCCTGGATGTTCTCCATCCAATGGCGGTAGGTGTTGATCCAGTTGCCCGGCACGAACTTGATCGAGCCGTTCTCCACAAGCTCCAGGCCGCGCTTGGCCAGTCCGTCCATCTTCACGAACCACTGGTCGGTCAGATAGGGTTCGATCACCTGGCCGGTACGGTCGCCACGCGGCACCTGCAGCTTGTGCGCCTTGGTCTCGACCAGGATGCCCAGATCTTCCAGTTCGGACAGGATCAGCTTGCGCGCTTCGTAACGGTCCAAACCACGGTATTTTTCCGGGGCGTTTTCGTTGAGCGTGGCGGTGGTGGTGAACAGGTTGATCATCGGCAGGCTGTGACGCACACCGACCTGGTAGTCGTTGAAATCATGCGCCGGCGTCACCTTGACCACGCCGGTGCCGAAGGCCTTGTCGACGTAGTCGTCGCCGATCACCGGCACGCTGCGGCCGGTCAGCGGCAGGGTCACGCTCTTGCCGATCAGGTGCGCGTAGCGGCTGTCTTCCGGGTGCACCATCACCGCGGTGTCGCCCAGCAGGGTTTCCGGACGGGTGGTGGCCACGACCAGATAGTTGCGGGTTTCGCGCAGGGTCTCGTTGCCGTCAGCATCCACTTCGACGTGCTCATAGCTGGCACCGTCGTTGAGCGCGTAGGCGATCGACCACATGAAGCCGTCTTCTTCCACGCTCTCCACTTCCAGGTCGGAAATGGCGGTCTTCAGCACCGGGTCCCAATTGACCAGACGCTGACCACGGTAGATCAGGCCCTGTTCGTGCCAGCGGAGGAAGGATTCGATCACCGCCTCGCTTGGGCCCGGGTCCATGGTGAAGGTGCTGCGCGACCAGTCGGCCGAGGTGCCGAGGCGGCGCATCTGGCCTTCGATCACGTTGCCCGAATGCGCCTTCCACTCCCACACCTTGTCGATGAAGCCATCGCGGCCCAGCGAGTCGCGGGTTTCGCCCTTGCCTTCCAGCGCCAGGTTGCGGCTGACCACCATTTCGGTGGCGATGCCGGCGTGGTCGGTACCCACCTGCCACAGCGTGTCGTAGCCACGCATGCGGTGGTAGCGGATCAATGCATCCATCAGCGTCTGCTGGAAGGCATGGCCCATGTGCAGGGTGCCGGTGACGTTCGGCGGCGGCAGCAGGATGGTGTAGGGCTCGCCCTTGCCGGACGGCTTGAACAGGCCGGCCTTCTCCCACGACTCATAGAGCGCGGTTTCAAAGGATTTGGGGTCGTAGCTGGAGGCGAGTTGGGTCATGGGGCAGGAACCAGTAATTAGGAGCTGGAAACGAGCGAAACCGGGGGGGGGGGGGGGGGGTTTGGGGGGGGGCCCCCCCACGGGCGCCCGGGTGGGGGGTGGAGGGGGGGTTTTTTTGGTGGTGTTTTGGGGGGGGGTGTGGGGGGGGGGGGGGCGCCCAACTACCGCTGCAGCCATGCGGCAGCCGCTTCACACTTGTAG
>NZ_JBRREC010000166.1:0-3149 GCF_056760015.1 Stenotrophomonas sp. STEN029
GTGCTGGTGTTGCGTCCCCCCCCCTTTAAACCATGGGAGTTGTGGGTGCGGCGTACGCCGCGAAGCTGGTTTTGCTCAGTCTATTGGCAGCTTTGCGATCTGGTGATTCGCTTGCTTCGCGGCTTACACCGCTCCCACAAAAAAAAGCTGGGTTCGATGCCAGTTTGGTCAGGTATCGAGGTCTGCTTCACTGCCATCGACGTTCTTCCGTTTATCCGGCATCAGCTTCGGTAGCGTGCTCACGACCGCCAAGGCGGCAATCGTGGTGATGAAGGCCACCATTTCCATGCCCATGCCGGCTGCCATGCCAATGGCGGCGGTCATCCAGATGCCGGCCGCCGTGGTCAGGCCCTGGATGCGCTCTTCGTTGTCGAGCTTGAGGATGGCGCCGGCACCAAGGAAGCCGATGCCGGAGACGATGCCCTGCATCACGCGGGTCACATCGGCGCCCGAAATGCCCATCTGCAAAGGTGCCAACACGAACAGCGCCGAACCTACCGAGACCAGGATGTGCGTCTTCAGGCCGGCCGCGCGTCCTTTGCGCTCGCGTTCCAGGCCAAGCAGTCCGCCGAGCACGATGGCGGTGGCCAGCCGGGAGACGATCACGGTCAATGTGCCGACATCGGGAATGGCGAACTCGGCGGCCAGCGCCTGACCGATTTCTTCGGTGATGCTCATGCGGGGGCGTCCTTGGTGTGATGGCAGGGCTGGCGATGGAGTACTGATCCTGCGCAGGGTTTGCTTTACCGGTGGTGATGCTGATGTGCTGCTGGTGTGAAAAGCGGCGCTGCACATTCAGGCATGTGCGATGGGTCCTGCAAAAAAAAACAGCCCCGTGAGGGGCCGTCTTTCTGTCTGTGCGTCGACCAGAAAATCAAAGCGCTATCTGGTCGAAGCGCTCGACCCGGGTGTGGCCATGGGTGGCCTCACCGCTGCGCGGCTGCGGGTAATCGCTGAGGCGGTCGACCAGCACCGTCTGCAGGCCGGCCTCGCGGGCGGCGTCCAATTCCTCGACCACGTCGGAGAGGAACAGGATCTCGGCCGGGGCGATGTTGATGGCCTTGGCGATATGCGCATAGCTGGGCGCCTCGCGCTTGCCGCCAACCTCGGTGTCGAAGTTGCCGGAAAACAGGCTGTTCAAGTCACCGGCATCGCTGAAGCCGAAGAACAGCTTCTGCGCCGGCACCGAGCCGGAGGAGTAGACGTAGAGCGGCAAGCCGCTGGCGTGCCAGCCGCGCAGCACGTCGGCCACTTCGGGGTACAGGTGGGCGGTGTAGTCGCCGTTGCGGTAACCCACGTCCCAGAGCATGCCCTGCAGCGCCTTCAGCGCGGTGTGCTTGCGGTCCTGGTCGATCCAGCCCTGCAGGGTTTCGACGATGACCTCGTCCTGGCAGGCGCTGGCGGAAATTTCGGTGGCCACCGCATCCAGCCACTGGCGGACCTGCGGTTCGTTGCCGTGGGCCTGCACGAAGCCGGGCAGGGCATTGCGGGCATACGGGAACAGCACTTCCTTGACGAAGGAGATGCTGGAGGTGGTGCCCTCGATGTCGGTGAGGATGGCTTTGATGGTCATGCTGGTATTCCTGCATGGTGCTGCTAGGGGCACGAATGCTTAGTTGGCGAGGATAGGAAGCAAGAGCGGGAAGCTGCCCTCACCCCACCCCCTCTCCCGCTGGCGGGAGAGGGGCTCAAGCAGAGCGGGGCTCACGGCAAAGCAGCGGCTTATGCTGCGCTGGGCTCGTAGCGCGGGAAGCGCTGGGCGATGTCGGTGCCGGTGAAGTGGCCGACCCAGCCGTCCGGCTCGGTGAAGAAACGGATGGCGGCAAAGCTGGGTTCTTCGCCCATGTCGAACCAGTGGTTGACGCGGTCGGGGACGGCGATCAGGTCGTCCTTGACGCATTCCACCTCATAGACCTTGTCGTCCACGTGCAGCGTGAACAGGCCCGAGCCGGCGACGAAGAAACGCACTTCGTCTTCCTTATGGTAATGCTCGTCGAGGAACTTCTTGCGGATCTCGGCGCGCGCCGGGTTGTCCGGGGCGATCGAGGCCACGTCCACGCTCTTGAAGCCATGCTCGGCGACCAGACGGTCGATGTCTTCACGGTAGGCGGTGAACACTTCTTCCTGGCTGGCGCCCGGGGCCACCGGGTGCTTGGCCTGCCAGCGTTCGAAGGTGACGCCGATCTTCTTCAGTTCGGCGGCGATGACCTCGCCGTCGCGGCTGTCGAACAGCGGTGCGTCCGGGGCGGTGTCGTTGAAAATGCGCAGTCGGCTCATGGGGGACTCGACGTAGTAGAAGGAAGGATCAGGCGTGGCCGCGCAGGCGGCGCAGTTCCAGTTCGCAGTGCAGCAGGAACTCGAAGGCCTCCAGGTGGCGACGGGCTTCGGCCATGTCGCGGCCCCAGGCATACAGGCCGTGGCCGTCGATCAGATAGCCCCACATCGGCCCCTTGTCGAGTTCGGCCTCGACCTGGGCGGCCAGCACATCCATGTCCTGGGTGTTGGGGAACACCTTCAGGTCGACGGCGGTCTCGTGGGTGGAATTTCCGTGCAGGGCCTTGAGCAGCTCATAGCCCTCCAGGCGGATATGACCGTCGCTGCCATACAGGCGCGAGGCGATGGTCTGCACCGGTGAATGGGTGTGCAGCACGCAGCCGACTTCCGGGAAGCGAGCGTAGAGTTGGGTGTGCAGCAGGGTTTCCGCCGAAGGCCGCAGCGATCGGCCCACGGCCTTGCCGTCGAAATCCACCACCATGATGTCGCTTTCGATCAGCCGGCCCTTGTCCTTGCCGGACACGGTGATGGCCGCATGCTGGTCATCCAGCCGGTGCGAGAAGTTGCTGCTGGTGGCAGGTGTCCAGCCGGCGTGGGCCAGCTCGCGGATGTTGTCGATCAGCAGCTGGGCCAGTTCGCTCAGTCGCTGGGCGTCGTAGGGGACGGTAGGCGCGTTCATGGGGTCCATTCTACTAAGAACGTCAGCAGGTTCATGCATGCATCCGGATGGAACTGATGCCGCCATGGAATATGGGAGGAACCGAGGAGCTCCGTCCCCGTAGCCCCGGGTAGGGCGAGCCCCCCCCGGGGCGCGGGCGGGGGCCGGTGGGGGGCGCACCCCGGGGGGGGTTGGGCCGCCCCCGCGGCCGGGCGGG
>NZ_JBRREC010000167.1:0-2921 GCF_056760015.1 Stenotrophomonas sp. STEN029
AGAGCGATTCCCGCCTTCGCGGGAATGACGAGCCGGAGCAAGAGCGATTCCCGCCTTCGCGGGAATGACGATCTGGAGGTTGGCTGGGAATGACGATCTGAGAGTGGGTTGGCACTGCCTCAATGGTTCTCCTCACCACCCGAGACATTGATCGCCTCGCCGGTGATGTAGACCGCGTCGTCCGAGCACAGGAACGCCGTGGCTGCGGCCGTATCCGAAGGCAGACCCGCGCGCCCTGCCGGAATGCGTGCACGCATGTCCGCCAGGTACTGCTCCACGCTCTTCCCCTGCTTTCCCGCGAAGTATTCGTTCTGCCAGGCACCCAGACCCGTGGTCACATGGTTCGGGCACACCGCGTTGACGTTGATCCCATGCGCTCCCAGCTCCAGCGCCGCGACGCGGGTCAGGCCGACCAGGCCGTGCTTGGACGAGCAATACGCCGCTGCATGCGGGAACGCCGACTTGGCCGCCTGCGAAGCGATGTTGACGATGCGGCCACCACCCTGGGCAATCATCTGCCGGCCGGCATGCTTGATGGTCAGGAAGGCGCCGCGCAGGTTCACGCCCAGCACCGCGTCCCATTCCCTGGCATCGATGTCGACCAGCGACTTCATCAAATAGCCGATGCCGGCGTTGTTGACCAGGATGTCGAGGCGGCCGAAGCGCTCGACCGTGGCCTTGACCACTGCCTCCACCTGCGCCTCTTCCAGCACATCCAATGCCATCGCCACGCACTCGCCACCGCTGCCGGCAGCCAATTCGGCGGCAACCTGCGCCAGCTCCTCGTCGGTACCCACCGCAGTGACCGGCATCTCGGCGCCGCGCACCTGGCCGATGTCGGTCAGCACCACCTTGCAGCCTTCCTGCAGCAGGCGGCGGGCAATGCCCTCGCCCAGGCCGGCGCGGCGACCAGCGCCGGTGATGAGTGCGACCTTGCCCTGCAATTCGGGGAAACGAGCCATGACCAATGTTCCTTGTGCGCTTACAGCGCGCTGGTGAGGATGAACAACGGATTGTCAGCGTATTGCTGGAACTGCGCTGCACCGGCCTGCACGCTCGGGTCGGCGAGGTCTGCGCCGAACGCGGCCATGTCCGGAATGCGCATCAGCTCGATGTAGTCGTACGGGGAACTGCCTTCACCAATCAACAGACCGCTGGCCTTGAGTACCTCGAACGTCTCCACCGACGGCAGCGCATTGACCACCGGCAGGTCGCTGGCACGCGCCCAGGCCTCGTATTCCTCACGGCTGACGCCGGCTTTGAGGTTGAACAGGACGATCACGGTTTGCATGGCTTCCTCCCGGGTAAAAGACTGTGGCACACTTTGTCCGGACAAAGTGTAGGCATGCCATCCGTTCCCGGTCAACGTCGGCGGCGGAAGTCCCCCACCGGCGTATCTACCTGCCATAACCCAACTCTTGAGGTGCGTCGATGAAGTTGAAGCGTTATTACCCGTGGTTGATGGCGTTGATGGGGATGCTGGTGCTGCTGGTCTCCAACGGCCTGACCGTGACCGGCCTGACCGCTTTCGACGAATCCCTGCTCAAGGACTTCGGCTGGAGCCGCAGCGAGCTCAAGCTGCGCGACCTGATCACCCTGGTGCTGGCCGGCTGGATGGCGCCGTTCCTGGGTGCGCTGATCGACAAGGTCGGCCCGCGCAAGCTGGTGTTGGCCGGCATCGCGCTGCTGGCGGCGCTATATGCGGCCTATGCGCACATCCATTCGTTGGCCCACCTGTACTGGATCCACGTCGGCTTTGCCGCGGTGCTGGTCGCCGCCGGCCTGAATGTGGCGGTGATCTTCGTCTCGCAGTGGTTTGCCACCCATCGCGGCACCGCGATCGGCATTGCCCTGGTCGGTACCAGCCTCGGCGGCATGGTGTTCCCCAAACTCGGCGTGCAGCTGATGCAGAGCATGGACTGGCGCGCCGCGCTGCTGTGGGAAGCCGCAATTCCATTGGCGTTCCTGATCCTGGCCTTCCTGTTCGTGCGCAGCCCGCGCCCGGGCGGCATCCAGCCCTGGGGCGCGGACACGCTGGCCGCCAAGGCAGCCGCTGGCAAGCCGGCCGCGTCTTCATTGCCGGACCTGAGCTACCAGCAGGCGATGCGCACCCGCACCTTCTGGGTGCTGGCCTTCGTGGCGATGACCACCTTCTTCTCGATCATGGCGGTCGCGTCCAACCTGTTCCTGCACATGCGCGACCTCGGCTTTGAGCCGGCCACCGCTGGTAATGGCCTTGGCCTGATGTTCGGGCTGGCGATGGTGGGCAAGTTCATCTTTGGCTTCCTTGCCGATGTATTGCCGGCCAAGCGCGTGTTCCTGGTCAACCTGACGATCATGGCCGCAGGTGCATTGATCCTGGCGACGATGCGTGCCGACCTGATCTGGTACTCGCTGGCCCTGTTCGGGCTGGGCTGGGGTGGCCTGTACACGATGATCCAGCTGCTGGCGGTCAACGCCTTCGGCTTGGGCTCGGCCGGCAAGATCCTCGGCACCATCACCCTGCTCGATGCGACCACCGCCGGCCTCGGCATCTGGGTAACGGCCAAGATCTTCGATATCACCAAGAGCTACCACATCGCTTTCAGCCTGATCTGCGCGCTGATCGTGCTGGCCCTGCTGGCCGCAACCCTGGTGCGCGACGAACGCGCGCGCGCCTCGGCCACCTGATTCCCACTACTGCACCGGAGAGACCCCATGCCCGTGATGGAAACGTCCAACCTCACCGCCCGCCAGTACTGGGAGCAGGTCAAGGCCAACCCCAACCGCGCCAGGTTCGGCTTCGGCGCGCGCCCGGCCATCGTCAACATCGATGTGCAACGCGCCTATACCGACCTGGCCGCGTTCAAGACCGCGTATGAGACCGACCCGCGCCAGATCGAGCACATCAATGCGCTGTCGGCGCAGGTGCGCGCGCTCGG
>NZ_JBRREC010000168.1:0-2881 GCF_056760015.1 Stenotrophomonas sp. STEN029
CCCCTCCCCCCCCGCCTCCCCCGGCCCCCCCGCCCGCCCCGCCGCCCCCCCCCCCCCCCCCCCCCCCCCCCCCCCCCCCCCCCCACTACAGGTTCACCTTTTAATCCTGCTGGTACAACGCCCGCGCATTGGCGATCACCCGGCGCATCTGCGCGCGGTCGGTATGCCGTGATATCGCCTGCGCGCCGAGCACGATGGCCTGCTCACGCAGCGGTGCCGGCACGTCGTAGTGCACGCCGCTGGGGCGGTTCTGGAAGGCCCTGCGCGGAATCCCGAGCTGCTGCGCCAGCGCATGCAGCTCGGGCAAGGTGTCGGCCATCAGATGCGCCCAGCGCTCACCGCGCCAGGGATGTACTGCATCGTCGATATAGACCGTCACGTTCGGCCCTGGACTCAGGCCTTGGACTTGTCGTCAGCCGGTACTTCTTCGGCGATGGCGATGGTCTCTTCCGCGGCGTCATCAGCAACTGCCTCAGTGGCTTCCTCGCCCTCGATGCCTTCGAATTCGGATACCAGGCCGGCCAGGTAATCGTCGGCGGTCTTGCCTTCGTCGGCGGCCAGGTCGTCGATCATCTGCTGCAGCGCTGCGGAGTACTCCAGGGTGACCTTGCGGCCTTCCTTCTCCTGCACATTGGCCAGGTGCTTGAGCATGGCCAGCATCGGCACCGGGTTGTCGGCATTGCCCATGGTCTGGCCGCCGATGGCCAGCAGCCACTCATTACCCTGCAGGCCGATGGCGGCCACGACCTGGCCTTCTTCGTTGACCAGCACGGCGTGGTTCTGCACCTGCTGCTGGGCGTTCAGGCGGGCGAACGGGCGGCGCGGGGCCTGCTTCTTGCGCTTGTCGCGCTTGGCTTTGGAGAGCTTGGACATGTTGTTCGGCTAAAAGGAAAACGATGCCCATTGTAGGCGCAGCGGGGCCCTGCTGCCGGAACAGGGCTCAGCCGGGGCCGTCGCTGACGCCATCAGCCGGGGCCGCTGCAGTGGCTGCCGGGACGACGGCGGTCACCGGCACCGGCAGGCTGTCGGCCTGGTTCAGTGCTGCCGCCTCGGCTTCCTGGCTCATCACCACGATGCTGATGCGGCGGTTGATCGGGTTCTGTGGATTGGCCTTGTCGAACAGCACCGAGGACGCCAATCCGACCACCCGCGCCACCTTGGCCGGGTCCATGCCGCCTTCCAGCAGCGCACGCCGTGCGGCATTGGCGCGGTCTGCACTCAGCTCCCAGTTGCCGTAACCCAGCTGGGTGGAATAGGCGGTGGTGTCGGTATGGCCGGTGAGGCTGATGTGGTTGGGCACCTGGTTGATGTAGCGCGACAGCTCCACCAGGATGGTCTGCGTATACGGCATCAGGCGCGCGCTGCCGAGGTCGAACATCGGCCGGTTCTGCTTGTCCACGATCTGGATGCGCAGGCCTTCCGGGGTGATGTCCAGCAGCAGCTGGTCCTTGAACGGCTCCAGCGCCTGGCTCTTGCTGATCGCTTCCTGCAGCTCCTGCTTCAGTGCTTCCAGCCGCTGCTTGTCGCGCTCGCGCTCCTGCACCGGCGTGGGCACCGCTTCCTGCTGGTTCTGGAACGGGTCATTGCTGTTGCCGCGCGAGACATCGGTGGCGCCACCGAGCTTGATCATCGAGGTGCTGGCGCCGCCGGGGCCGGCCATGCCCGGAGCTGGCGTGCTGCTGGTGCCGCTCAAGGGGCTGGGGTTGCGGAAGTATTCGGAGATCGCCGCGCGCTCGGGCTTGGTGGTGGCGGCCATCAGCCACAGCACCAGGAAGAAGGCCATCATCGCGGTGACGAAGTCGGCGTAGGCCACCTTCCACGAACCGCCGTGGTGGCCGCCACCCTGGATTTTCTTCACCCGGCGAACGATTACCGTGGGTTTGCTCTCGGTCATGGCGCGCGCCTTACTTGACCGACTTCAGGTGCTGTTCGAACTCGCTGAAACCCGGCCGCAGTGCCGAGGGCACGGTCTTGCGGGCGAACTCCAGCGCGATCTTCGGGTTGTAGCCACGCAGGCAGGCCAGCAGTGCGGTCTTCACCGATTCATAGATGCGGGCGTCCTGTTCGGCGCGTGCTTCCATCGCCGCGGCCAGCGGGCCGACGAAGCCGTAGCCGAGCAGGATGCCGAGGAAGGTACCAACCAGCGCGCCAGCCACGTGCGCGCCCACTTCCTTGATGTCACCGCCGATCGAGCCCATGGTGATGACGATGCCCAGCACCGCGGCGACGATGCCGAAGCCGGGCAGGCCATCGGCGACCTTGTTGAGCACGTGGGCCGGTTCCATCGCCTCGTGGTGGTGCTTTTCCAGCTCCAGCTCCAGCAGCGGTTCCAGCTCATGCGGCTCGATGTTGGAGCCGATCATCAGGCGCAGGCAGTCGGTGATGAAGTCAAGCAGATGGTGGTCGGCCAGCACCTTCGGGTAGTTGGCGAACACCGCGCTGTCCTGCGGATTCTCGACATGGTCTTCCAGCGCCATGAAGCCTTCACGGCGCGCTTTGTTGAGCAGTTCGTAGAGCAGGCTGAGCACGTCCAGGTAGTCCTGGCGCTTGTACTGCGGGCCTTTGAACACGCTGACGGTTGCCCGCAGGGTCTGCTTGACGGTCTTGAGCGGCGTGGCGATCAGGAAAGCACCGAGGGCGGCACCACCGATGATGACCAGTTCGTAGGGCTGCCACAGCGCGGCCAAGCGCCCGTGCGCACCGACGTAGCCGCCCAGGACAGCGAAAATGACAACGAGCAGGCCGACGATGATAAGCATGGGGGCAGACAAGGGGAGGGGATATCCCGTTGTCGGCCGTCAGCGGAAAATCTGTAGCGCCGGACGGCTCCTGTAGAGCCGAGCCATGCTCGGCTGAGGCTCTACTGGTGATGCCTCTGCCG
>NZ_JBRREC010000169.1:0-2738 GCF_056760015.1 Stenotrophomonas sp. STEN029
CCCCCCACACCTTCTGCCCCGGGCCGGCCCGCCCCGGTTGGGTCCCCTCTCTTTGGGGGGGCTTCTTCCCAAAACTCTCCCGACCTGCCCCCGGGCCCCCCCCCCCCCCGCTCCTACAGAAGGGTCTATACGTAACGCTTCTGCCGAGCATGGCTCGGCACTACAAAAACGAGGGCGCCATCGGCGCCCTCGTCTGCATTCCCTTGTGCCGCCGTGCTTACAACCGCACCAGCAGATGCTTGGCCATGGCGCCGTGCAGCTTACCGATGCCGCGCGCCAGATGCAGCGTGCCGAACAGCAGCAGCACGCCTACACCCAGCGACACCGGCCACAACCAGAACGGGTTGCCGATATTGACGCCGTCGATCCAGATCCCCATCGGCAGGTTGGAGAACAACGAAACCACCGGTGCGAATACCAGAGCCAGCGACGTCGACAGCAAGGTCGTCGCCACCGTGAAGTACAGGATGCCCAGTGGCAACATCAGCACGAAGTACAGCATGGTCAGCCAGGTGCGTCCGTCCGAGAACATCGCACCGATACGCTGCAACCAACCCTGGCTGCGATCGGTATAGGTCGGACGGCGCGGCATGCGCACGCCCAGCATGGTCTCGATGATGCGCCCTTCAACCAGCGACAACACCCGCACCGAGCCCAGGAACAGCAGCAGGACTGGAATACCGATGATCACGATCAGCAGCGATAGCGACAGCGACAAACCGGTGACCACCCAGGTGAAGAAGAAGATGCCGGTGGCCAACGACAACAGCATGTAGAACAGCGCGCCATACGTGTGCGGGTCCATCGCAACACCGAAGAAACGCGCCAGCAAGGAGCGCGGAGCAGGCTCGCGGACCGCCGCCGCGACACCTGGCTCCGCTGCCACCGCTGCCACCGCTGCAACAACCGGTGCCACCCGTGCCGGCGGCCGCGGTGTCCGCAGTGCGCGATTCACCGTCACTTCGGTTTCGCGGTAGATCTCTGCAACCTCTTCTGGCGCGCCGTAACTGCCGGCGACACCGGCAATCACCTCGGCCTCGCTTTTGCCCGGCTGCTCGGCCAGCTCCGAGCGCAGGTATTCCTCGGCGTCGTACAACGCGTCCTGGATCATCGCCAGGTCAGCGCCACTCAACGCGGCACGCAGCTGGTCCAGGTATTCGGGAATCGTCGTCGGCAGCGCTCGCGCGGTGTATTCGGTATTCATCAGTTGATTCCTTCCAGTACGGACTCGACCGAGTCCCGGGTGGCATTCCACGCTGCTATCCACTGCCGCAGCGCGGCGCGGCCGTTGTCATTGATGCGGTAGTAGCGCCGCGGCGGTCCGGCCACCGATGGCTCCACGTGACTTTCCAGCAGACCCGCGCCTTCCAGGTTGCGCAGCACGGGGTACAGCGCGCTCTGTTTGCCACTGAGCACCCCGTCGCCAACCCGCTCCAGCTCCTTGGCGATCAGATAGCCGTACAGCGGCTCCGGCGCCTTGGCCAGCACCGCCAGCAAGGCCAGCGACACCGTGCCTGTGCTCAATTCCTTCTGGAACTTGCGTAGATGGGCATCCAACTCAGTCATGGCCTTCACTCCTGCCGACTAGCGTGAAGCAGATACTAGTACTTAGTTCGCTATAGCGAATATGCCGGTAGTCACCCCCACCTCGGCCATGAGGCTGGCGGGCGGCACGGGCAATCGCGCAGAATCGGGCCACACCCAACTGGAATGCGCCCGATGACGCTACGTCCCTGCCTGCTTGCGCTGGCTCTGTCGCTGTCCCCGCTGCCGCTGCTGGCGGCCGACGCCCCCGCCAAGTACCGCAGCGCGCAGGAAATCATCGATGCCGCGCCGGCCGGCGACTGGCACAGCCCGGCAGCGGAGAACACCCTGTACATGGATCTGGAGGGCGGCCGCGTCATCATCGAGTTGGCCCCACAATTCGCTCCGGAGCACGCCGGCAACATCCGCACCATGGCCAGGGAGCACTTCTGGGACGGGCTGAGCATCTACCGCTCGCAGGACAACTTCGTGGTCCAGTTCGGCGACGCCGATGCTGACGATGCGGCCAAGGCCAAGTCGATGGGCAGCGCCAAGACCCATCTGCCTGCAGAGTTCCAGCGCCCGCTGGAAGGGCTTGCCTTCACCGCCCTGCCCGACCGCGACGGTTGGGCCACCAGGACCGGCTTCGTCGGCGACTTCGCGGTCGGTAGCGATGGCAAGAACGCCTGGCTGGCGCATTGCTATGGCGCGCTCGGCGCCGGCCGCAACAACGATGAGGACAGCAGCGTCGGTGCGGAACTTTATGTGGTCACCGGCCAATCACCGCGCCAGCTGGACCGCAACATCACCCTGGTGGGCCGCGTGCTCAAGGGCATGGAACTGCTCAGCACGATCAAGCGTGGTCCCGACCCGATGGGCTTCTACGAAGACCCCGCGCAGCGCACGCAGATCAAGGCGATCACTCTGGCCAGCGAGCTCCCTGAGGCGCAACGGGTGAAACTTGAAGTGCTGCGTACCGATTCGAAGACCTTCGCCGATGCGGTGGAAGCGCGTCGTAACCGCGTGGATGGTTTCTACAAGCGCGCCGCAGGCCATATCGACCTGTGCAACATCCCCTTGCCGGTGCGCATCCGATAAGAGAGCGAACCATGTAGTGCCGAGCCATGCTCGGCAGAGGCTTTACCGGCCGCCCAATCCGTAGTGCCGAGCCATGCTCGGCAGAGGCCTTACCGGGAACTCCCATTGTCGAGCAT
>NZ_JBRREC010000170.1:0-2305 GCF_056760015.1 Stenotrophomonas sp. STEN029
CGCGTTGAACAGTACCCGGCCTTGGATGATGGCAACGAGGCTGCGGGCGGAAAAGCGGTCTTGCATGCGTCAGAGTCTTCAAAAACCGGGTAGGGCCGAGCCATGCTCGGCAGGGCCATTACCGGGATAACCGAACCTGTAGTGCCGAGCCACGCTCGGCAAGGGCATTACCGGGATAGCCGCTGTAGGAGCGGCGTCAGCCGCGAAGCCGGCAGCGATGACATCACGGGCTTGGCAGCAACCTGATCAGCCCCGGGCTCCGCGGCTTACGTCGCCGCCGAATAATGTTTGGAAAGCCCCTGCCGAGCATGGCTCGGCACTACCCGGTTTTTGAAGACTCTGACGCATGCAAGACCTCTTTTCCGCCCTCTGCCTCGTTGCCATCATCGAAGGCCTGTTCCTGTTCATCGCGCCCTTGGCGTGGAAGCGGATGGCGGCGCAGATGCTGGAACAGCCCGCTGCATCCCTGCGCGGAATGGGCGCTGCGGCGCTGTTCATCGGCTTGGCGGTCCTGTGGTGGGTCCGCCACTGAACCAAACCCTGACGCCCGTACCAACCTGTACTCGCGGGGGTGGTAGCTGTCAGACAAAACCCGGATAATCCACAAAAGCCGGTCGGGCTTACTCCTCCTGGAGTGCCCCGTTCGGCTTTTTCCGTGTATGGCCCTGGCGTTTGCCGGATGCTCCCCGATGGGGCGTCCATGATGGCGGACCGCAGCGCAGCGCACGGCCCCGTCCGCGGCCCCGATGGTCGCAGCAAACTCAGGAGTTACCCGTCATGGGTCAATCAGTTGTCGTTCTCGGCGCCCAGTGGGGCGATGAAGGCAAGGGCAAGATCGTCGATCTGCTGACCGAGGAAATCGGCGCAGTTGTTCGTTTCCAGGGTGGTCACAACGCCGGCCATACCTTGGTCATCAATGGCAAGAAGACCGTCCTGCACCTGATTCCGTCCGGCATCCTGCGCGATGACGCGCTGTGCCTGATCGGCAATGGCGTGGTGATTTCCCCGGCCGCCCTGCGCAAGGAAATCGAAGAGCTGGAGACGGCCGGCGTTGAAGTCCGTTCGCGCCTGAAGATCTCGCCGGCGGCGCCGCTGATCATGCCGTACCACATCGCCCTGGACCAGGCGCGTGAGAAGGCCGCTGGTGGCAAGGCCATCGGCACCACCGGTCGCGGCATCGGCCCGGCCTATGAAGACAAGGTTGCACGTCGCGGCATCCGCATCGCCGACCTGCATTACCCGGAACAGCTGGCTGAAAAGCTGCGTGCCGCGCTGGATTACCACAACTTCGTGCTGACCAAGTACCTGGGCGTGGAGCCGGTCGATTTCGACACCGTATACCAGGAAGCACTGGCCTTCGGCGAATACGTCGAGCCGATGAAGTCCGATGTTGCCGGCATCTGTCATGACCTGCGCAAGCAGGGCAAGCGCGTGCTGTTCGAAGGCGCGCAAGGCGCTCTGCTCGACATCGACCACGGCACCTACCCGTACGTCACCAGCTCCAACACCACCGTCGGTGGTGCACTGGCCGGTGCCGGCGTTGGCGCCGATGCCATCGACTACGTGCTGGGTATCGCCAAGGCCTACGCGACCCGCGTTGGCGGTGGCCCGTTCCCGACCGAGCTGGACGATGAAATCGGCCAGGGCATCCGCGACCGTGGCGCCGAGTACGGCGCGTCGACCGGCCGTCCGCGTCGCTGTGGCTGGATGGACATCGTCGCGCTGAAGCGCGCCGTGGCCATCAACGGTATCTCCGGCCTGTGCATCACCAAGCTCGACGTGCTCGACGGCATGGAAAAGCTGAAGGTCTGCATCGCCTATGAATACCGTGGCAAGCGTTCGGAATACGCGCCGCTGGATGCGCAGGGCTGGGAAGAGTGCACCCCCGTGTACCTGGAGTTCCCGGGCTGGAGCGAAAACACCCACGGCATCACCGAGTGGGACAAGCTGCCGCCGGCCGCGCGCGCCTACCTGCGTTCGCTGGAAGAACTGGCCGGCTGCCCGGTGTCGATCGTCTCGACCGGCCCGGACCGCGACCACACCATGATCCTGCAGGATCCGTGGGGCTGATAGCCGCGCCGTGATGCAACAGCCAACGCCCCGCGAAAGCGGGGCGTTGTCGTTGTGGGGCATCAACGACAGGGCCAAACCTGTAGTGGGGGGGGGGGGGGGGGGGGGGGGGGGGGGGGGGGGGGGCCGGGGGCCGCCCGGCCGAGGGGGGGGGGGGGGGGGGCGCCCGCGGCGGGGGCGGGGGCGGGGGGGGGGGGGGGGGGGGGGGGGGGGGGGGGGGGGGGGGGGGGGGGGG
>NZ_JBRREC010000171.1:0-1957 GCF_056760015.1 Stenotrophomonas sp. STEN029
CCCCCCCCCCCCCCCCCCCCCCCCCCCCCCCCCCCCCCCCCCCCCCCCCCCCCCCCCCCCCCCCCCCCCCCCCCCCCCCCCCCCCCCCCCCCCCCCCCACTACAGCAGCGTTGTCGGCAACGCCGAAGATCAAAAGCCAACCCCTCCCCAGCCCTCCCCTTGGCCTGCGGCCAAAGGGAGGGGGCATTAACCCCACTCCTCATCCCCATCCGTTCCTATCCCCGTACGCCGCATCACGCGGCCAGCATGGGAGCAGGGATCATGGCTAGCGCAAAGGGTTCAAACCGGCCGGCGGTTCGCAACATGGCATTGGCTGCGGCGGTAACGTTGTTGGTTGGCCTGCCTGTGGCAGCGGCGGTCCGCCATACCCCGTTCCCGGTGACCGACACTACCGGCGACCTCAAGGCGCCAACCACGCAACGCACGCGCCAGACCCAGGCCAACTTCCGTGCGCCGAACGCCACGGTCTGCAGCGATACACCGGTACTGCGCGAGATTGCCGATCCCAGCCCGAGGCCGCAGCACAACATCGCGGCAGACAAGATCAGTCTGAGCGGGGGAGACGGTTACAGGACATCTGCCAAGATGTTGGCGCCCCCATCGCCGGCCGCACCGCCAGCACCGATACCGTTGGCGGCTCGCGCCGAGACTGCCGCAGATGCCAGCTACTCTGCCGCGGAAGTGCCGATGACCTCGATCACCAGCACTGGCAGCGTGCGCCAGCAGCAGGCACCGGTCACCGCCGGTGTCGTTGACGACAACGTCGACTTCACTGCGTTCCAGCAGTTCCTGCAGCGGCATGAGGAATCCAATGATCTTGGCCGCGACGTCAGCGTGCGCCAGCGCCTGCAGGTGGTCGATGCGCAGGGCCGACCGGTGCCGGACGCAGAAGTGGCGGTCACCGCCCGCAACGGTGCAAGGATGTGGGCGCGTACCGATGCCGGTGGCCAGGTTTGGGTTCACCCGAATGCCTTCGATGATCGCGATTCGGCCAGCTACCAGGTGCAGGTGCGGCGCGCCGGCAAGACCGTGACCTCGGCCCTGCAGCGCGGACAGAAGAACGCAGTGCAGGTGGTGGTGGCCGATGCGCCGCTGCCGGCGCGGGCCAAGCTCGACCTGGTGTTCATGGTCGACGCCACCGGTTCGATGGCCGATGAGATCGACAAGCTGCGGGACTCGTTGCAGGGCATCGTTCGTGATATCGCACAGCTGCCCTCCAACCCGGACATCTGCCTGGGGCTGGTAACCTACCGCGACCGCGGCGATGAGTATTTCGTGCGCGGCTGGGACCTCAGCAACAACGTTGCCGGCTTCCAGAACGTGCTCGATGGCGTGCGCGCAAATGGTGGCGGCGATTACCCGGAAGCAATGAACGAGGCCTTCGACCATGCGGTGCAGGCGATGAACTGGCGCGGTGCCTCGACCACCCGCCTGCTGGTGTCACTGGCCGATGCGCCGCCGCACATGGATTACCCGCAGCCGCGTTACGAGCAGACCATGCTGGCGGCGCTGGGCAAGGGCATCAAGGTATTGAGCGTGGCGGCATCCGGCCAGGACACCACCGGTGAGATCGCGCAGCGGCAGATCGCGCAGTACACCGGCGGGCGTTTCATCTTCCTGACCTACAAGGACGCCGGTGATCCCTCGAGCGGACCGGGCAGCGAGACCGTGCATGAGGTGGAGAACTATTCGGTCGACACCCTGGACAAGCTGGTGGTGAAGCTGGTGCGCGAGGAGCTGGCGCAGCTGCCGAAGGGCTGAGCTGTGCTCCCTCCCTTTGGCGAAGCCAAGGGGAGGGTTGGGGAGGGGTAGGCTTTTGATCTTCAGGCATTGCCAGCTTCGCGGCTTACGCCGCTCCGACAGAAGCCGCGTCATGTTGTTGGGGGGGGGGGGGGGGGGGGCGGGGGGGGGGGGGGGGGGGTGGGGGGGGCCGGGGGGCGGGGCGCGGGGCGGGGGA
>NZ_JBRREC010000172.1:0-1908 GCF_056760015.1 Stenotrophomonas sp. STEN029
CCAACCCCCGGCCCCTCCCCCCGCGGCAAACAAACACCCCACCCCCCACCACCCCCCTTTAAACCGGCGTAAGGCCAAAACCCTGCTACCGCCCCCCGCCCCGCGCACCCCCGGGCCCGGCGCGGCATCACCAGTGACAGCGGTCGATTACTCGACGATTACCGGAATCTTGCCAATGCGGGCCTGCCATTCGCGCGGACCGGTCTTGTGCACCGATTCGCCGGTGGAGTCGACGGCCACGGTCACCGGCATGTCCTGCACGGTGAACTCGTAGATGGCTTCCATGCCCAGGTCGGCGAAGCCGACGACCTTGGAGGCCTTGATCGCCTTGGACACCAGATAGGCCGAGCCACCAACCGCCATCAGGTAGGCCGACTTGTTGTCGCGGATCGCCTCGATCGCCGCCGGGCCGCGCTCGGCCTTGCCGACCATGCCCAGCAGGCCGGTCTGCTCCAGGATCTGGCGGGTGAACTTGTCCATGCGGGTGGCGGTGGTCGGACCGGCCGGGCCCACCACTTCGTCACGCACCGGATCGACCGGGCCGACGTAATAGATGAAGCGGCCCTTCAGGTCCACCGGCAGCTGCTCACCCTTGTTGAGCATTTCGACCATGCGCTTGTGCGCGGCGTCGCGGCCGGTCAGCAGCTTGCCGTTGAGCAGCAGGGTCTGGCCCGGCTTCCATGCAGCCACTTCTTCCGGGGTGATGTTGTCCAGATCGACGCGGGTGCCCTTGGACGCGTCGTAGGTCAGCTTGGGCCAGTCTTCCAGCGACGGCGGGTCCAGCATCACCGGGCCACTGCCATCCAGGGTGAAGTGCGCATGGCGGGTAGCGGCGCAGTTCGGGATCATCGCGATGGGCAGGTTGGCGGCGTGGGTCGGGAAGTCCTTGACCTTGATGTCGAGCACCGTGGTCAGGCCACCCAGGCCCTGCGCGCCGATGCCCAGTGCATTGACCTTCTCGTACAGCTCCAGGCGCAGCTCTTCGGCACGGTTGGATGCGCCACGCGCCTGCAGATCGGTGATGTCGATCGGCTCCATCAGCGATTCCTTGGCCAGCAGCATCGCCTTCTCGGCAGTACCGCCGATGCCGATGCCGAGCATGCCCGGCGGGCACCAGCCAGCGCCCATGGTCGGCACGGTCTTGAGCACCCAGTCAACGATGGAATCGGACGGATTGAGCATGGCGAACTTGCTCTTGGCCTCCGAACCGCCACCCTTGGCGGCGACGATCACATCGACCGTATTACCCGGCACGACCTTGACGTTGACCACGCCCGGGGTGTTGTCCTTGGTATTGGTGCGCTTGCCGGCCGGATCAGCCAGCACCGAGGCGCGCAGCTTGTTGTCCGGGTAGGCGTAGGCGCGGCGGATGCCCTCGTTGGCCATGTCCTCGACACCCATGGTGGCGTCGTCCCAACGCACGTTCATGCCGATTTCCAGGAACACGGTGACGATGCCGGTGTCCTGGCAGATCGGCCGATGGCCTTCGGCGCACATGCGCGAGTTGATCAGGATCTGGGCAATGGCCTCTTTGGCCGCCGGCGACTCTTCGCGCTCATAGGCAGCGGAGAGGTTCTTGATGTAGTCGACCGGGTGGTAGTAAGAGATGTACTGCAGTGCGTCGGCGACGGACTGGATGAGGTCTTCCTGCTTGATCGATGTCACGGCTTGCTCGCTTGCTGAAGGCTGGCGGGGGTTCAGCCCACCATTTTACGCCTTGCCGCGGCGCAGTGCTGCCCGCACTTGGTTGTAGGAGCGGCATGAGCCGCGGAGCCGGCTATCCGTCAGTTCACCGGCTTCGGGGGGGACCGCGCGGCGGCAAACACCGGCGGTTTTTTGTGGGTATTGGGGGTGTGAACCCCGCCCCCCCCCGGGGCGACCGGCCGCCGGGACCGCGCGAGAAAGATA
>NZ_JBRREC010000173.1:0-1867 GCF_056760015.1 Stenotrophomonas sp. STEN029
TACAACCCGACACGGCGACACGGTTCCAATGGCGGCCTGTCCCCGATAGAGTTTGAACGGCAGTACGCACTAAACGGCTGAAGAGTGTCTACAAAAGCCTGGGCGATTCAATATAGTGGAACAAGCTACGTCGAAATGTTACGTCTTGATTTCTAGGCTCGCAAGCAGGAACACCCGACACGCCGGACTCCATGTATTCAACACAATAATCCCAAGCATCATGCATCTCTTTGGTGGTTGGCCAATTACCCATCAACTGAAAACATCCACCCACATCAGAGCGCCCTCGATCTATTAACCAAAGGGAAAACCTCTGCATATAGACCTTGCCCGTGAATCCCTTATAACAATATATCTTGGCATCAACATCACTCCAGTCGAAAATCTTTACAGTCACAGGCCACTCCCTAAATGGATTCAAGCTATAGGAATGCTCATAAACATAGATTTTCTTAAGAGCTCTATTAAAACGAACTGGCCGATCACTCGAAATACCAAGATCCGTTTTGAATAACAGAAGAACAATCCAAGATGCACCTAGCAATAAAACTGGGAAAACAAAAACAATAGCAATAACTTCGCTATCCAACGGGAAAGCAATTTTTATAAGCAACGAAAAGCAAGCGAAGAAACCAAAAAGACCTAAGATTGCGAACAATAAAGGGCCGCCCCGCATAATTATCGAAGACCTTGATATCTCCAAAACAACGTCATCGATTCTGTTAACCAACTCGGCGGGCAATTTCGAATTTCTTACATACCCAGCACAACTTCCTGGCAAATTCTCGACCCAGCGCCCAGGGATCAAATTCGAGCCAACCTCTCCGGAAACCATCAATCTTCGTCCTTTACTTCAAGAGTAGCCCGTGCATCATCACCGGAAAAATCTGGCCAGCAGAGGGGCCAGGCTTACTGCTGGTCCTTGCGAACGGAAGTGGTGTGGGGATCCAGCGAATCACCAGATCAGGTTTTTTATGATCCGAAAGCCCTCACTATTGCTATGGATCGGCAGCCAAAGTTCGTACTCCTTGCTGTACTCATGGGCTACGCCTCAACCGGATCAACTGGTCAATCTCACCTTGATCCAAGGCTGATCCGCCAGCCTCAGCGATTATTTCGGTCGGAAATTCTGGTACGCGGGATAAATCGGTTGCACGAAGCTTGTCGCCTGCCTGCAGTGGCGGCCCGTCTTCCTCCATGTACTGCCGGATGTGCTCCCATAGCGCTAACTGCGTGCTGTCGAAACCATTGGACTGAACACCCAGTTGGATCAGCTGCTCCACTTCGTTCGCGGTGCCTTGACGAATAGCAAGCAGGCCGAGTTCAAAACCCTCCGATGCAAGATTCGCGCCTCGGAAGTAGATATAGTTGTAGATGCGCGCTCGAATCTGATCATCCCATCTGTATGCTATAGGTGTGCCATGAGAGCCGTTCTTCCAGAATCTAAAAAAACCTCCATTCAGATACGGAAGGATATAGACCAACTTTGTTTTTTTGTTAAAGAGCACTGGATCATCCAGCGAGTTCTTTGTCGCTAGGCGCCAAAAATAGGTCCCGAAGCAAAAAAGAAAATATGACGGAAACCCAAAAAAAACCAGCGTGAACAGCAGATCAACTGTTATAGGGATTTCGACCTCCACCAGCGCCATCAATAACAAAACAAAAAAAACGACCCCAACTGACCACATGAAATATGCGGAAAATTTCGACCAGCCAACACTCTTAGCGTATTCGCCACGAACGGTACCAACTTCTAAGAGCGTGTTCAAAGTCTTTTGAGCAAGAGCACCAAGAATGCCAAGTGGACGAACTGCAGGCTGGTGTTGAGCCATCGCTCGCAGTTCTTCCACAGCCTCCTGTTCTTGTC
>NZ_JBRREC010000174.1:0-1649 GCF_056760015.1 Stenotrophomonas sp. STEN029
TCTCAGCGATTGAAGGCTGGATAAGAACCGTTGAAGTCACACGCGGAAAAGACGGTTCGGCGCATCCGCATTTCCATGCGTTGTTGTTAGTCAAACCGAGCTACTTCAAAAAGCATTACGTGGCTCAATCGCAGTGGCTTCAGGCGTGGCGCGAAGCGGCTCGCCTCGACTACATCCCTCAAGTCCACATCACGAAAGTGAGGACTAAAAAAGCCGACCGCTTGGCCTTGGGAGATGACGCATTGGCGCTTCGCAAGGCCGCGGCTGAAACGCTGAAATACAGCGTAAAGCCGTCGGACATGCTGGCCGACCGCGAATGGTTCCTTGAGCTTGTTAGGCAAACTTTCCGAACGCGTGCCATCGCGTCGGGGGGTGTGCTGAAAGACGTCTTGCGGGAAGAAGAAGAAACCCAACAAGATTTGCTCCTGGGCGATGACGAAAAACCACCGGAACCTGAGTTGCCGGTGTTGAGGTTTGACTACGCTCAGGAGGCAAAACGCTACCGGCGAAAGCGCTCTAGCGCGTAGCGTGCTGTTAGCTTTTTTGCTCTTGCCCGAAGGGCCGAACCGACCCCGAAGGGGGCGACTTTGCGAAGCAAAGTGTAGTGAGTGCCCTTGTGTAGATTTTCGCCTTGCGCTTTCTCGCTTTTTTGCTTGCATGGATGGATGAGCCAGTTCGCCATCCTCCGCGTCGGAAAACTCAAAGGCTGGGGGTCTGTGCGCTCTGCGGGAGGTCACAACCTCCGCACGCGCACAACCCCTAACGCTGACCCTGACGGTCCACCGCCTCGGGTTCTTCATGGCGGCTCGGACCTCGGCGATGCCGTGGCCGACCGCCTGCGGGAAGCCGGGGTTAAAAACCACGGCGTGACGCGGTGCTCTGCTCGGAGATGGTGCTGACGGGTTCGCCTGAGCGCATGGCCTCGATGTCGGGGGCCGAGCTGGAAGCGTGGGCCGCCGACAACGTGGCTTGGCTCCGTGAGGAACACGGGGCCAATCTCGTCCAGGTCGTGTTGCACCTGGACGAACGAACCCCCCACCTCCATGCCGCCGTAGTCCCGGTGAACCGGGACGGCGGCCTGTCGGCCAAGCGCTATTGGGGGGAGGCGGCGGGCCTGTCTGCGCTGCAGACAGCCTACGGCAACCGGATGGCCCCCCACGGCCTACAGCGGGGGGTGATGGGGTCGAAGGCCCAGCACGCGACGCTGAGGGCCTTCTACGGCGCTCTGGAGGCCGCGCACTCCCCTACCCCGCCCGGTCCCATGCCGTCCCGGCCTCGGGCTGAGGACGGGGCACGGCTGGGGCTGGTGAGGGCGGGGGCGGTGGCGGACGCGGAACGCGGCTGGCGCCGGCAGTTGGTGCGGTGGGGCAAGGCGTTGTTGGCCAGCGAGGAAAATGCCCGGTTGGCGGCGGCTGGCTTGGCCAGCGAAAACCGGGCCATGCGGCGGGAGCGGGCGGCGACGGCGTTAGCGTTAACCCGCGCCCGGACCATCGCCAAGACCTGGCGCTTGCTGTCGCGGGTTGTCCCCGATGACCTGGCGGCGTTGGTTCTCCGTGCGCAACGCCAGGACAGGGCGGCCCGGCTCGAAGAGCGGCGACGGCAGACCGCCGAGCACGAGGCCGCCTATGACCGGGAACAGGCCCTGCGGG
>NZ_JBRREC010000175.1:0-1484 GCF_056760015.1 Stenotrophomonas sp. STEN029
TCACCGGTGTATCTGCGAGCTGACGGATTGTCAGCTTCGCGGCTTACGCCGCTCCTACAAGCGCTGATGGGCTGCGGGTTACGCCCCTGCCGAGCATGGCTCGGCACTACCCTCACTTCGCGTGGCGTTTCATCAGCTCCAGCAGCACCTCGGCTTCCTGCGCGCGCTTGGCAGGGTCCTTCTCCTCGACGACATGGTCGCTGAGGTGGCCGGCCATCACTTCCAGCATCAGCCCGTGCATGGCGCCTTTGGCGGCGGCGATCTGCACCAGCACGCCGTCGCAGTCGTCGCCGTTCTCCAGTGCCTGTTCCAGGGCCGCTACCTGGCCAGCGATGCGCCGCACCCGGGTCAGCAGTTTCTTCTTGTCGCGTTGGATATGAGCCATGGCTGGCATCATATACCCCTTGGGGGTATAGAATCACGCCGTCCTTCTTCCAACCCACCGCCATGCAACTCGACGCGCTCGCCCACTCCCGCCGCCACAGCCATGCCTTCAGCGAAGGCAATCCGATGGCGGAGAAGAACACCCGGCGCGCGATGGTGCTGACCATTGTGATGATGGTGATCGAGATCGTCGGCGGCTGGTGGTTCAACTCGATGGCGGTGCTGGCCGATGGCTGGCATATGAGCTCGCATGCGCTGGCGCTTGGTCTGGCGGCGTTTGCCTATGCCTGCGCACGGCGCTACCGCGATGATCCACGTTTTGCCTTCGGGACCTGGAAGATCGAGATCCTGGCTGGGTTCACCAGCGCGATCCTGTTGCTGGGGGTTGCCGCGATCATGGCCTTCGAGTCCATCCTGCGCGTGTTCAAACCCAGTCCCATCCACTACCAGCAGGCCATTGCGATCGCGGTGGTCGGCTTGGCGGTGAACCTGCTGTGTGCATGGTGGCTGCGCGATCAACACCATCATCATGGTCACGATCATGGGCGTGACCACCACGCGCATGGCGGCCACCATCATCATCACCATGATCTGAACCAGCGCTCGGCCTACCTGCATGTGCTGGCCGATGCGGCGACCTCGGTGCTGGCGATCATCGCCCTGCTCGGTGGCCTGTACTTCGGCGCCTCCTGGCTGGACCCGCTGATGGGCATCGTTGGCGCGGTACTGGTGTCGGTCTGGGCCTGGGGTCTGATCAAGCAGACCAGTGGCGTGTTGCTGGATGCGGAGATGGACGCGCCGGTGGTGGCCGAGATCCGCGAGGCGGTGGAGCAGGGCGAGGTGCCTGCCCGGATCAGTGACCTGCATGTCTGGCAGGTCGGCCGGGGCCGCTATGCCTGCGCGATGGAAGTGGTGACCGAAACCGTAGTGGCGCCGGAAGTGTTCCATCGCGCCTTGGCGATCCACGAGGAGATCGTGCACGTGACGGTGGAGGTGCGTAGTGCCGAGCCATGCTCGGCAGGGCTTTGCCGTTAACCTGTCCGCCAATGTGGGAGCGGCCTCACCCCCCCAACCCGAGGGCCAACCCAATTTGGGAAATT
>NZ_JBRREC010000176.1:0-1328 GCF_056760015.1 Stenotrophomonas sp. STEN029
GGCTCCTCTCCCCGCCCCCCCGGGGGGGGGGGCCCCCCCCCCCCCAAATTGGGCTCCAAACTTTGGTGTCCCCCCCCCGCCGCGCTGGGCTCGGCACTACACAGCCCGTGCGGTCGGGTTGGGGGTTGGCTCGCCGATCCGGCGCAGCGTATTGCGGTCGGTATGCGCGAACGGCGCGCTGCGGTCCGGGATGACCAGCATCGTTTCCTGTTCGTAGGACCAGCTGCCGTCATCGTTGATGGTGACCTCGATCTCGTAGCTGTCGGTACGGAACGCGTGTTCCAGGAACGGGTTGGAGCTGATGCCATTGGTCATCGAGCCACGCTCGGCGCGCAGGCGGAAGCGCTTCGCATCGGGCGCCGCCTTGCCAACCGCCATCGCGGTCTGCCCGCGCGGGATGGTCAGCGTCTGGATCACCGTGCCGGTCGCCGGCTCCCACAGCCAGTAGCCGACCTGATCGTGGAAGGTCTCCACTTCACCGGGCTTGTGGATGCGGGTGTGATAACGCAGCCCGTAGAACAACTGGGGGCCATTGGGCTGCGCGTCGATCGGCTGCAGTTCGACGTGTTCGATGAAGGCCTGCCGTTCGGGGCCATCGGACTTGGGGTTGACGTCCATGCCGCGCTCGCCGATCCAGATGCCGGCCATCGGCGCCAGTGGCCCCAGGTTGGCCAGCGTATCGGTATCGGCGGTGGGTTCGGTATAGATGTCTTCCGGGAACGTCGTCATGAGGTACAGCCATGTGGGTATCCCGCCCATGGTACGCAGAACACGCTGCAGGCTCACCTCCACCTGTCCACAAGTGATGGACAAAATATCACCATATTTTGCAGAGGACCGCAGCACAAGGGCTGCGCGCGGTTATCCACAACTTGTGTAGCTAGCAGGACACAAGCTGTGTGGATAGCGGGATACAGGTAGAGCCGAGCCATGCTCGGCTGGGGCGCTATCGAAAAGCCAGCTGTCGGTTTTGTAGGAGCGGCGTCAGCCGCGAAGCTGATGGTTCAACAGATTGCAGGCAGTTCGGCGATCCCTGCTGCGCCAGCTTCGCGGCTCACACCGCTCCTACAACAATGTCGGTAAGGCCCCTGCCGAGCATGGCTCGGCACTACGGCGGCTTGCCCACAGCGCGTGGACAAAAAATCACCATGCTTTGCAGAGGGCCGTGGCACAAGGGCTGCACGGCCTTATCCACAGCTTGTGTATGCAGCAGGACACAGTCTGTGTGGATAGCGGAATACAGGTAGCGCCGAGCCATGCTCGGCTGGGGCTCCATCGAAAACCAGCTGTGGGTTCTGTAGGAGCGGCGTCAGCCGCGAAGCTGGCAC
>NZ_JBRREC010000177.1:0-1316 GCF_056760015.1 Stenotrophomonas sp. STEN029
CGGGTGTAGGTGTTTGCGCCCCCCCCCCCCCCCCCCGCCAGTCTAACAAAAAACCACCTACAAAAACCCCGGGCCCCGGGGGGGGCGCCCCCCAACACCCCCCCCCCCCACCCCGGTTTTGCCCGACAGCAATAGGAGACCCTCATGCGCAGCGCCATCCACACCACCTTCGGTGAACCGGTCGACGTACTGGCCTTGGGCGAAAGCCCCATCCCGCAGCCCGGCCCCGGCGAAGTACGGATCAAGACCCTGCTCGCATCCATCCACAACCACGATCTGTGGACCGTACGCGGCAAGTACGGCTACAAGCCCACGCTGCCGGCGATCGGTGGCAGCGAGGCAGTAGGCATCATCGAGGCGCTTGGCGAAGGCGTCGAAGGCATCACCATCGGCCAGCGCGTCATGGCCGCTTCGGTGCACGGCACCTGGGCCGAATACTTCATCGCGCCCGCACGCATGGTCATTCCAGTGCCGGACGGCATCGCCGATGAGGCCGCAGCACAGCTGATCGCCATGCCGCTGAGCGCGCTGATGCTGCTGGAATTCCTGCAGGCCGAACCCGGCCAATGGATCGTGCAGAACACCGCCAACGGTGCGGTCGGCAAGACCCTGGCGATGCTAGCTGCCGCACGCGGTGTGCACGTGCTCGGGCTCGTACGTCGTGATGCCGGCGTCGATGAACTGAAGGCACTGGGCATCGACAACGTGCTGTCCACCACCCAGCCGGATTGGAAGGCGCGCGCGCAGGCGTTGCTCGGCGACACGCTCGCACACGCCGCAGTCGATTCCATCGGCGGCCAGGCCAGCGCGGACCTGGTGTCACTGCTGGGCGACAACGGCACGTTGGTCTCGTTCGGCACCATGGCCGGCGAAGCCATGCAGATTCCCTCCGGCGACCTGATCTTCAAGCAGGCCACGGTGAAGGGCTTCTGGGGCAGCAAGGTCAGCCAGCAGATGTCGGTGGAGAACAAGCGTCGACTGGTAGGCGAGCTGCTGCAACGTGTGCTGAGTGGTGAGTTGGAACTGCCGGTGCAGGCGATCTACGGGCTGGGTGATGTTGCAGAAGCGGTGACGGCGAGCCTGCTGCCCGGACGCAAGGGCAAGGTGTTGTTGCGGCCTTGATAGTTGGTCAAAACCGGGGCAAAACCGGGGTGGGGGGGGGGGGGGGGGGGGGGGGCGGGGGGGGGGGGCGGGGGGGGGGGGGGGGGGGGGGGGGGCGGGGGCGGGGGGGGTGGGGGGGGGGGGGGGGGGGGGGGGGGGGGGGGGGGGGGGGGGGGGGGGGGGGGGGGGGGGGGGGGGGGGGGGGGGGGGGGGGG
>NZ_JBRREC010000178.1:0-1235 GCF_056760015.1 Stenotrophomonas sp. STEN029
TGAATCGCCCAGGCTTTTGTAGACACTCTTCAGCCGTTTAGTGCGTACTGCCGTTCAAACTCTATCGGGGACAGGCCGCCATTGGAACCGTGTCGCCGTGTCGGGTTGTAAAACATCTCGATGTACTGGAAGACATCGGCGCGTGCCTCGTCGTGATTGCTGTAGATCCGCCGCTTAATCCGTTCGCGTTTCAACAGCTGGAAGAAGCTCTCCATTGCTGCGTTGTCGTGGCAATTTCCTCGTCGGCTCATGCTGCATACGATGTCGTGCTCACGCAGGAAGCACTGCCAATCTTCGCTGGTGAACTGCGTTCCTTGGTCAGAGTGCAGAAGCAAACCCGGAGCGGGTTTGCGCCTCCAAACCGCAGCGAGCAGCGCTTGCAGAACCAAGTCGGTGTGCTGCGTGGGGCGCGTCGCCCAACCCACCACCTGGCGTGAGAACAAATCGAGCACAACGGCTAAGTACATGAAGCCGTCGTAGGTTCGGATGTAGGTGATGTCCGTTACCCATGCGCGATTCGGTTCACTTACTTTGAAACCGCGCGCCAAGACGTTCTTTGCCACTGAGCCCACGGGCCCACTCAATGGGCGCGGTCTACGGCCATAGCCAACCATCGCCCGAAGCCCTTCGTTCTTCATCAATCGCGCTACGCGATGCCTGCTACACGTCTCCCCTAGCTCGCGAAGATCCGAAGTGATCTTGCGATGTCCGTAGACCGAGCCACTCTCAAGCCAGCTGTGCTTGATCAGTCCAAGCAGTCGTTGGTCATCCCGTTCGCGGGGGCTTATCGGGCCTCGAAGCCAGGCGTAGTAACCGCTGCGATGGACACTCAGTACCCGGCACATGGCTGCCAACCCGAACTGATCCACATGGCACTTCATGAAGGCGTACTTTGCTCTTACCCCTTGGCAAAGTACGCGGCGGCTTTTTTTAGGATGTCTCGCTCTTCAGTGACGCGACGCAACTCAGCCTTAAGTCGGCGAACCTCAGCGTTCTGGTCCTGCTCAACGCGACGCCCCACCTCTCCCTGGCCGTGCTGACGTCTCCACCCATACAAGCTATGGACCGACACACCTAGTCGCTCAGCCACCTCAGCTACCGGTCGGCCGTACTCGACAACCTGCCGAACCGCCTCGATCTTGAACTCATCCGTATAACGTTTCGTGCTCATAACCACCTCCGCCTAAGCCATAGTTTATGGCTGCGAGGTGTCTACGAAATCCTGGGCGATTCAG
>NZ_JBRREC010000179.1:0-1190 GCF_056760015.1 Stenotrophomonas sp. STEN029
GCAGGCGGGAGAGGGGCTAGTGCACTGGCAGCTGACGTGATCCGAGCCCCTCTCCCGCCTGCGGGAGAGGGGTTGGGGTGAGGGGAGGCTCTTGGCTAGAAATGCAGCCCTTGGCTTTTAAACGTTCTTCAACTCAAGAAAATACGGCTCAACCGTACCCTTGATCTTCAGCGTCATCGGGTTGCCACGGCGGTCGCGGGCCTTGCCGGCCTGGACGCGGATCCAGCCTTCCTGCACGGAATACTCTTCCACGTCATCACGCTCGATGCCGTTGAAACGCACGCCGACGCCGCGTTGCAGCGCTTCGGCATTGTGGAACGGGCTCTGCGGGTTGACCGCCAGATGATCGGGAGGGGTATCGCTCATATCAATGCTTCAGTGAAGGCCACCGTGGCCCTCTTCGGGGCGCAAGGATAACCGCTGTGGCGTGCCAAGGCTTTCGCTGGCACGCCGCTGGCGGCAGAATGCGCGCCAATCATGTAGTGGAAACAGCCCCATGCCAGACAACAGCGCCGATTACGAAGACTCTGACGAACTGCAACCGGATTTCGACGAAGACGACCATCCGGCGCGGGTCTGGAACCTGCTGTGGCTGATCAACCCGGGTGATGAAGACGCGGCGCTGCAGCAGTTCGATGCCTGGCGCGAAGCGCGCGCGGGTAACGAGGAAGACGCCACTGATGAGCAATGGCTGTGGGACCTGAAGGATGCCATCGACTGGCGTTCAGGTTTCTACGTGGACTGGAAGGACACCGATTCCTTCGTCGCCGCACTGGACGAAATGGCCGCGCGCTGGAACCTGAACATCGCCTGGGGTGGTGACTTCGACGACGAAGACTTCACCGACGACCTCGACGTACCGATGCTGATGACCACCGCCCATGACCGCCTGCGCGAGCACGGTTACACGGTGTGGAACTGGAATACCGGTGGCGATGCCTATGCCGGTTGGGTGGCACTGAGCCGCGACGACGAAGCGATGCTGGCGCTGTGCTCGTTGCTGGGTGTCGAGGTTCGCCCGGGCAGCGACCCGTTCTAAGCCCGCAGCAACGGTAGAGCCGAGCCATGCTCGGCTGGGGCTGTACCGATAGATCAACCTGTAGTGGGGGGGGGGGGGGGGGGGGGGGGGGGGGGGGGGCGGCGGGGGAGAGCGAGGCGGCCGGGGGGGGGGGGGGGGGGTGGTGGCTGGG
>NZ_JBRREC010000180.1:0-856 GCF_056760015.1 Stenotrophomonas sp. STEN029
GGCCCGCCCCCCCCCCCCCCCTCCCGGGGGGTTTCCGCCCCGCCCCTCGCGCGCGGCGCCCCCCCCCCCCCCCCCCCCCCCCCCCCCCCCCCCCCCCACTACAGAGATCGGGTGCATTGTCAGCTTCGCGGCTCACGCCGCTCCCACAACAGACCTAGGCGGTCGGCACCGACAAATCCGCTTCACCCGACGGATTGCTCTGCAGCAGCTCCAGGTGCCGCTGCTCCATCTCCTGGCGCAGCTGGCGGCGGATCTGCGCGGCAGCGAAGCGACGCTTTTCATCGCTGGTTTCCGGCTGCAGCGATGGCACCGGCGTCGGCCGGCCGTCATCGTCGACTGCCACCATGGTGAAGAAACAGCTGTTGGCGTGGCGCACCGCGCCTTTGCGGATGTCTTCGGCCACGACCTTGATTGCCGACTTCCATCGACGAATTGCCGGTGAAGTTGACCGAGGCCAGGAAGGTCACCAGCTCGCCTACGGCAATCGGTTGGCGGAAGGTCACCTGGTCCACTGATAGCGTCACCACGTAGTTGCCGGCATAGCGGCTGGCGCAGGCGTAGGCGACCTGGTCGAGCAGGCGCAGGATCGCGCCGCCGTGGACCTTGCCGGAGAAGTTGGCCATCTCCGGCGACATCAGGACGGTCATCGACAGCTGGTGGGCTTTGTGTTCGCTCATGGCGGTTACTGCGGTTGCGGGACCAGCAGGCTACTCCAGCCGGCGTGCAAGCGATATCGGCGGCCCCAACTGTAGTGGGGGGGGGGGGGGGGGGGGGGGGGGGGGGGGGGGGGGGGGGGGGGGGGGGGGGGGGGGGGGGGGGGGGGGGGGGGGGGGGGGGGGGGGGGGGGGGGGGGGGG
>NZ_JBRREC010000181.1:0-852 GCF_056760015.1 Stenotrophomonas sp. STEN029
GGGGCCGCTTTTTGACCCCCGCAGGGGGTGCTTTTCCCTTTACTTGATACCTAAGGGATATCTCCAACTTCCGAAAACCCTGTTGAGCCCTTGTGGCACAAGGGTTTCAGGGGTGGTCTTGCGGGGGAGGATTTTTTTGGTACAAAGAGAAAGGCCCCGGCGGTAACCGGGGCCTTCAAAGAGTGGTCTGGCGGGATTGGCGTCCCCCTGACCGAGGCACCTACGGCGATAGGCACAAGATGAGACTACACACGACCGGGCGACCCGGCAAGAGCAAGACCAGGACAAAGGCTGAACCATCGAAACGGTGGGAATACTTGTCCGACAGCAGCCCCAAAGACCGGTCGTGGGACACCCACCGCAGCGAAGCGGAGGGGGTGGAAGAGCACTTGAAGAGCCCCGGCACGGAACGGTGGATTTGGAAGCAAGGCAAGCGCGTCGAGGAATGTTCTCCGTCGCTTGGCTTTGCCCTCACCGCTGACCCGGAGACTGGGGAAGCCGGTTTGAAGTTGGCGCAAGCCAAGTTCTGCCGGGTTCGCTTCTGCCCAGTGTGTCAGTGGAGACGTTCCCTCATGTGGCAAGCCCGCTTCCATCAAGCGTTGCCGGAGTTGTTGGCTACCGTGCCGGATGCGCAGTTTTTGTTCCTTACCGTGACAGTGCGGAACTGCGCGATTTCGGATCTGCGCGAAACGCTAAAAACGATGGGCAAGGCATGGAACCGCTTCACCCAACGACGAGAGTTCTCAGCGATTGAAGGCTGGATAAGAACCGTTGAAGTCACACGCGGAAAAGACGGTTCGGCGCATCCGCATTTCCATGCGTTGTTGTTAGTCAAACCGAGCTACTTCAAAA
>NZ_JBRREC010000182.1:0-848 GCF_056760015.1 Stenotrophomonas sp. STEN029
AGAGCGTGTTCAAAGTCTTTTGAGCAAGAGCACCAAGAATGCCAAGTGGACGAACTGCAGGCTGGTGTTGAGCCATCGCTCGCAGTTCTTCCACAGCCTCCTGTTCTTGTCCAGCCAGGCAAAGCTGCGTTCCACGACCCAGCGCTTGGGCATCACTTTGAAAGTGTGAAGCTCGCTTCTCTTGGCGATCTGCACCGTCACATGCCCTCCCAGAATCTGCTGCACGCCTTGCGCGAACGGCCGACCGATGTAGCCTGCATCGCACAGCAGGCTTTGTAGCCGGCTCAACCGGGGCTTGCAGCGCTGTAGCGCCTGCAGTGCGCCTTTGCGGTCCGTCACCTCGGCCGTGGTCACCGCTATCGCATGCGGCAATCCCTGGGTGTCCACCGCGATGTGGCGCTTGATGCCCGAGACCTTCTTGCCTGCGTCATAGCCCTTCAAGCCCGCCGTGTCCGTGTTCTTCACGCTCTGCGCGTCCACGATCAAGAGCGTGCTGCAGGCGTTGCGCCCCAGTTTCTCGCGGGCCGCGCCAACCTGATTTTTTTAATGCCTGCTCCAGCAGGCTGCCACCCTCGCGTGGCTCGCTCCAGATGGCAAAGTACGAGTGCACGGTGCGCCATTTGGGAAAGTCGCTGGGCAGTGCCCGCCACTGACAGCCCGTGCGCAGCAGGTACAGCACGGCGCAGAACACCTCGTACAGCTCCACTTTGCGTGGGGCAGTCTTTCTGCGCGCACTCTCCAGCAATGGCCGGATCACCTCGAACTGCTCGCGCTTGATGTCGCTGGGGTAGCCTTTTCTCACCCAGCGAGCTTCTCACATCAAGAGGGCGAGACTTTGAACACGTTCT
>NZ_JBRREC010000183.1:0-827 GCF_056760015.1 Stenotrophomonas sp. STEN029
TGGCCGCTACCGCTATAGCCCTAGTGATGGGGGTTGGCCTCGCCTCCCCTGTGCACGTACAGGCAGCGGAATCCGGTGTTTCAGCAGCACCGTCTATACATTATGCGAAATAGTTGATGGGCCGACTCCAATGGATCTGGCTTTGGATCACTTCTCACCTACCATCCCGGCCTCCTAAGGTGTCTGCCGCATAAGAGATGACCCGTTTGCCGCGTTTAATCGCCCGAAATGCGCCACTTAAACGGCCGCTCTTCCGAGAAACACACCAAAACTGTCCGTTATTCCGGTGAGACTCACATGAAGCGCACAATTGTTTATCTGCTGACCGGTTAAATTCGAAGAATGTAGGAGTCCTCAGCGTGCTTTTGTCGCTCTCTTCATAGGGGCTGGAGGCTTGCGTTTACCTCGCAAAGCCGCTTCGATAGCGGCAGGAATCTTGGTCAATTGTTCCTCCAACACCTCACATCTCGCTCGTAGTCTGTCCGTCTCTTTAGCTGCCTCAGTAGCTGCCTTCTGGGCCGCATTCAGAGCACTGGCATGCGATTGTTCGGTTATAGCACGGAGCTTCTCTGCAGATACCAACTTGGTCTGTAGGTCTTTGGTCTGCTGACGGGCTTGATCGATTTCCCGTGCTGCACGATCTTCGACAGATCTGGCGTGTTCCATCAGGCTCTCGCGCTCAGATCTGGCCAGTTCCTGCTCCCCATGCAACCGGGTGAATCGCCCAGGCTTTTGTAGACACTCTTCAGCCGTTTAGTGCGTACTGCCGTTCAAACTCTATCGGGGACAGGCCGCCATTGGAACCGTGTCGCCGTGTCGGGTTGTAA
>NZ_JBRREC010000184.1:0-583 GCF_056760015.1 Stenotrophomonas sp. STEN029
CCCCCCCCCCTGGGGCGGCGGTGCCGGGGCCCCCCCCCCCCCCCCCCCCCCCCCACCCCGGTTTCGCCTTACGTGTCGTATTTGTTGAGCGTGTAGTTGGCGGCCTTGTACTGGCGCCAGCGCTCACGCAGCGGTTCGCGGGCTTCCGGATCGGCCGGCACCACTTCCAGCACACGGTCGCAGGCACCCAGATAGGGCTCGTCACGCAGGTTGATCACCAGCGGACGTTCAGGCGCATCGGCGCCCGGTGTGGCGATCAGCACGATGGCCTCTTCCTCGTCCACGTCCTCGCCGATGATCTGGTGCGGGATGTAGGCGTCCGGGTCGAACGACCACAGTAGCTCGTCCAATTCCTCGGCCTGGGCCTGGTCGCGCGCCAGAACCAACGTGTACAGACCGCCATCGTTGGCCTTGCGCGCGAGTTCGCACACCAGCTTCAGTGGCTCGGTGAGAAAGCGCGGCTTGGCAATCAGGTAGAAGTCGGCACGCATCAGGTCACGGGGAGTTTGGGGAAGGGGTTGGGTAAAAACGGGGGGGGGGGGGGGGTGTTTTTGGGGGTTGAGAAGACAACAGAAACACCGAG
>NZ_JBRREC010000185.1:0-459 GCF_056760015.1 Stenotrophomonas sp. STEN029
CATCAGATTGCAGAAATGCCGGTGATTCCAGCATTGCCAGCTTCGCGGCTGACGCCGCTCCTACAAAAACCAGAGCGCACCCCGCAGTTGTAGTGCCGAGCCATGCTCGGCAGAGGCTTTCCCAAAGATCCATCAGCTCCTGTAGGAGCGGCATAAGCCGCGAAGCCCACAAACCATCAGATTGCAGAAATGCTGGTGATTCCAGCATTGCCAGCTTCGCGGCTTACACCGCTCCTACAAAAACCAGAGCGCACCCCGCAGTGGTAGTGCCGAGCCATGCTCGGCAGAGGCTTTCCCAAAGATCCATCAGCTCCTGTAGGAGCGACGTAAGCCGCGAAGCCCACAAATCATCAGATTGCAGAAATGCCGGTGATTCCAGCATTGCCAGCTTCGCGGCTGACGCCGCTCCTACAAAAACCAGAGCGCACCCCGCAGTTGTAGTGCCGAGCCATGCTCGGC
>NZ_JBRREC010000186.1:0-413 GCF_056760015.1 Stenotrophomonas sp. STEN029
CCCCCCCCCCCCCCCACCCCCGGGGCCCCCGTGGGGGCCGCTGGGGCCTAAAAAACCCGCTCTCGGGGGCCCACATTGGCCCCCCCTTCTCGCTATCTGCCCTGTAGTGCCGAGCCATGCTCGGCAGAGGCGTTACCGACAACCCCATCTGTAGGAGCGGCGTAAGCCGCGAAGCCGGACGATCATGCAATTGCAGTAACAGCGCCATCTGTAGCTGGAATAGCTTCGCGGCTCACGCCGCTCCCACAAACCGCGGCCTCCGCTGCAGCTGAAGCTGCGGAGACAAACAGCAAGAAAGCGGCGCCATTGGCGCCGCCTTCTTGCTATCTGCCCTGTAGTGCCGCGCCAAGCGCGGCAGCAGCCGTGCCGCCAGCCCCCGTTGTTTGGACGGCGGAAGCCCCCCAGCGGGGGTT
>NZ_JBRREC010000187.1:0-366 GCF_056760015.1 Stenotrophomonas sp. STEN029
AAGAACTTCGAATCAGGCCTCAGCGCCTTCTTCGTAGGCTGCGACGTTTCCGTCGTAGCGAGCCGCCCATTATAGCCGGCTTTCCTGCTTCGTCAACACCTTTTTGAGAGGTTGTTGACTCGGCGGCTTCAAGGTGGAGCCCGAAGGCTTTTCGTCGAAGCGAGCCGCCTATTATGGCAGGTTTTTTGTTTCCGTCAACACCTTATTTGATGAACTTGAGGTTCTTCGTGAAGTTGTTGAGCTAACCCAGGCTCAAAAACACCCGGCTTACATAAAAAGACAAACCCCGCTGCGTGAGCAGCGGGGTTCTAGATAAAAACCCTGACGATGACCTACTCTCGCACAGCTTAGGCTGCACTACCATCG
>NZ_JBRREC010000188.1:0-365 GCF_056760015.1 Stenotrophomonas sp. STEN029
CCTGAAACCCTTGTGCCACAAGGGCTCAACAGGGTTTTCGGAAGTTGGAGATATCCCTTAGGTATCAAGTAAAGGGAAAAGCACCCCCTGCGGGGGTCAAAAAGCGGCCCCGACCGGGGCCCAAAACCGGGTCGCCGGGGCGGGGCGGGCGCCCCCCCCAACGGGCCCCCCCCCCCGGGGGGGGGGCCGCGGGGGGGGGCCGCCCCCCCCCCCCCCGGGCGCGCGGCGCCCCCCCCCCGGGGGGGGGGGGGGGGCCCCCCCCGCAGGGCCTGTTCCCGGTCATAGGCGGCCTCGTGCTCGGCGGTCTGCCGTCGCCGCTCTTCGAGCCGGGCCGCCCTGTCCTGGCGTTGCGCACGGAGAACCAA
>NZ_JBRREC010000189.1:0-338 GCF_056760015.1 Stenotrophomonas sp. STEN029
CGGCGTTGGTTCTCCGTGCGCAACGCCAGGACAGGGCGGCCCGGCTCGAAGAGCGGCGACGGCAGACCGCCGAGCACGAGGCCGCCTATGACCGGGAACAGGCCCTGCGGGGGGGCCCCCCCCCGCCCCCCGGGGGGGGCCCCCCCCCCGGCCCGCCGCCCCGGGGGGGGGGGCCCGGTGGGGGGCCCGCCCCCCCCGCCCCGGCGACCCGGTTTTGGGCCCCGGTAGGGGCCGCTTTTTGACCCCCGCAGGGGGTGCTTTTCCCTTTACTTGATACCTAAGGGATATCTCCAACTTCCGAAAACCCTGTTGAGCCCTTGTGGCACAAGGGTTTCAGG
>NZ_JBRREC010000190.1:0-333 GCF_056760015.1 Stenotrophomonas sp. STEN029
TTGGTTCTCCGTGCGCAACGCCAGGACAGGGCGGCCCGGCTCGAAGAGCGGCGACGGCAGACCGCCGAGCACGAGGCCGCCTATGACCGGGAACAGGCCCTGCGGGGGGGGGCCCCCCCCCCCCCCCGGGGGGGGGGGCCCCCCCCCCGGGGGCCCGGCCCGGGGGGGGGGGCCGGGGGTGGGGGGCGCCCCCCCCGCCCCGGCGACCCGGTTTTGGGCCCCGGTTGGGGCCGCTTTTTGACCCCCGCAGGGGGTGCTTTTCCCTTTACTTGATACCTAAGGGATATCTCCAACTTCCGAAAACCCTGTTGAGCCCTTGTGGCACAAGGGTTT
>NZ_JBRREC010000191.1:0-315 GCF_056760015.1 Stenotrophomonas sp. STEN029
TTTCGGAAGTTGGAGATATCCCTTAGGTATCAAGTAAAGGGAAAAGCACCCCCTGCGGGGGTCAAAAAGCGGCCCCTACCGGGGCCCAAAACCGGGTCGCCGGGGCGGGCCTGACGGCCCAAGAGCGGGCCCCCTGCCGGGGGCCGTCTCCGTGGGGGTTCCCCCCACCCCCCCGGTCCCGGCAGGGACCGCCACCTGCGGCCGCTGGGCGGCCGCCCGCAGGGCCTGTTCCCGGTCATAGGCGGCCTCGTGCTCGGCGGTCTGCCGTCGCCGCTCTTCGAGCCGGGCCGCCCTGTCCTGGCGTTGCGCACGGAG
>NZ_JBRREC010000192.1:0-314 GCF_056760015.1 Stenotrophomonas sp. STEN029
AAACCCTTGTGCCACAAGGGCTCAACAGGGTTTTCGGAAGTTGGAGATATCCCTTAGGTATCAAGTAAAGGGAAAAGCACCCCCTGCGGGGGTCAAAAAGCGGCCCCTACCCGGGCCCAAAACCGGGTCGCCGGGGCGGGGCGCGCCGGCCCCCACCCCGCCCCCCCCCCCCCCGGCCGCCCCCCGGGGGGGGGGGGGGGGGCCCGCCCGCAGGGCCTGTTCCCGGTCATAGGCGGCCTCGTGCTCGGCGGTCTGCCGTCGCCGCTCTTCGAGCCGGGCCGCCCTGTCCTGGCGTTGCGCACGGAGAACCAACG
>NZ_JBRREC010000193.1:0-289 GCF_056760015.1 Stenotrophomonas sp. STEN029
GACGATGACCTACTCTCGCACAGCTTAGGCTGCACTACCATCGGCGCGGCTACGTTTCACTTCCGAGTTCGGGATGGGATCGGGTGGTTCCATAGCGCTAATTTCATCAGGAAGGCGGTTTGAGCAGCGCGTTGCGCCGGCTCCAATGCGTTTCCTTGCGGAACTTGAGCCAGGTTGTAAAACACCCGGCTTACATAAAAAGACAAACCCCGCTGCGTGAGCAGCGGGGTTCTAGATAAAAACCCTGACGATGACCTACTCTCGCACAGCTTAGGCTGCACTACCATCG
>NZ_JBRREC010000194.1:0-275 GCF_056760015.1 Stenotrophomonas sp. STEN029
CGTTGGTTCTCCGTGCGCAACGCCAGGACAGGGCGGCCCGGCTCGAAGAGCGGCGACGGCAGACCGCCGAGCACGAGGCCGCCTATGACCGGGAACAGGCCCTGCGGGGGGCCCCCCCCCCCCCCCCCCGGGCCCGCCCGGGGGGGGGGGCCCGGGTGTGGGCGGGCCCCCCCCGCCCCGGCGACCCGGTTTTGGGCCCCGGTAGGGGCCGCTTTTTGACCCCCGCAGGGGGTGCTTTTCCCTTTACTTGATACCTAAGGGATATCTCCAACTTC
>NZ_JBRREC010000195.1:0-274 GCF_056760015.1 Stenotrophomonas sp. STEN029
TTTCGGAAGTTGGAGATATCCCTTAGGTATCAAGTAAAGGGAAAAGCACCCCCTGCGGGGGTCAAAAAGCGGCCCCTACCGGGGCCCAAAACCGGGTCGCCGGGGCGGGGGCGCCCCCCCCCCCCCCGGGCCCGGGGGGGCCCCCCCCCCGGGGGGGGGGGGGCGCCCCCCCGCAGGGCCTGTTCCCGGTCATAGGCGGCCTCGTGCTCGGCGGTCTGCCGTCGCCGCTCTTCGAGCCGGGCCGCCCTGTCCTGGCGTTGCGCACGGAGAACCA
>NZ_JBRREC010000196.1:0-268 GCF_056760015.1 Stenotrophomonas sp. STEN029
CGTGCGCAACGCCAGGACAGGGCGGCCCGGCTCGAAGAGCGGCGACGGCAGACCGCCGAGCACGAGGCCGCCTATGACCGGGAACAGGCCCTGCGGGGGGGCCCCCCCCCCCCCCCCGGCGCCGGCCCCGGGCGGGGGGCCGCCGTGGGGGCCGTCCGGCCCGCCCCGGCGACCCGGTTTTGGGCCCCGGTAGGGGCCGCTTTTTGACCCCCGCAGGGGGTGCTTTTCCCTTTACTTGATACCTAAGGGATATCTCCAACTTCCGAAA
>NZ_JBRREC010000197.1:0-265 GCF_056760015.1 Stenotrophomonas sp. STEN029
CGTGCGCAACGCCAGGACAGGGCGGCCCGGCTCGAAGAGCGGCGACGGCAGACCGCCGAGCACGAGGCCGCCTATGACCGGGAACAGGCCCTGCGGGGGGGCCCCCCCCCCGCCCCCCGGGCCGGGGGGGGGGGGCCGGGGGGGGGGCGGCCCGCCCCGCCCCGGCGACCCGGTTTTGGGCCCCGGTAGGGGCCGCTTTTTGACCCCCGCAGGGGGTGCTTTTCCCTTTACTTGATACCTAAGGGATATCTCCAACTTCCGAAAA
>NZ_JBRREC010000198.1:0-260 GCF_056760015.1 Stenotrophomonas sp. STEN029
CCGGCTCCTGCCGTTGCTCGTGCTCCACCGGGTCCCCTTCCGCAGCGACGGAGCTGGCAGACAAGACCCCGAATGGGGCGACGCACAGGGATGTGCGTCGTTTTTCGACGATACATGGATGTATCGTCGAAAAATCCTGCCAGCGGAGTGGACCTGGAGCGCGCAGCGCGGAAGGCGCGTAGGCAGGGTGTGCTTGACCAGCCATTCGGCTGTTGAAAAGGCGCCTCTTTGGGCCACGTTTCTTTGCACAAGCAAAGAAA
>NZ_JBRREC010000199.1:0-249 GCF_056760015.1 Stenotrophomonas sp. STEN029
TGTGCCACAAGGGCTCAACAGGGTTTTCGGAAGTTGGAGATATCCCTTAGGTATCAAGTAAAGGGAAAAGCACCCCCTGCGGGGGTCAAAAAGCGGCCCCTACCGGGGCCCCAAACCCGGTCGCGGGGGCGGGGGGGGGGCCGCCCGCAGGGCCTGTTCCCGGTCATAGGCGGCCTCGTGCTCGGCGGTCTGCCGTCGCCGCTCTTCGAGCCGGGCCGCCCTGTCCTGGCGTTGCGCACGGAGAACCAA
>NZ_JBRREC010000200.1:0-233 GCF_056760015.1 Stenotrophomonas sp. STEN029
CAAGGCCCTGACCAGCCCGGAAGTGAAGGCCTTCATCGAGCAGAAGTACAAGGGCGCGGTACTGCCGGCGTTCTAAGCCGCACCGTTGTAGTGCCGAGCCATGCTCGGCAGGCAGAGCCAATGTAGTGCCGAGCCATGCTCGGCAGAGGCTTTACCAAGGTCCCAAACCTGTAGGAGCGGCGTAAGCCGCGAAGCAAGCGCACTTTCGGATCGCAATGTCGCGAGCTCCGGTG
>NZ_JBRREC010000201.1:0-221 GCF_056760015.1 Stenotrophomonas sp. STEN029
GAAGTTGGAGATATCCCTTAGGTATCAAGTAAAGGGAAAAGCACCCCCTGCGGGGGTCAAAAAGCGGCCCCTACCGGGGCCCAAAACCGGGTCGCCGGGGCGGGGGGGGCCGCCCCCCCGCAGGGCCTGTTCCCGGTCATAGGCGGCCTCGTGCTCGGCGGTCTGCCGTCGCCGCTCTTCGAGCCGGGCCGCCCTGTCCTGGCGTTGCGCACGGAGAACCA
>NZ_JBRREC010000202.1:0-221 GCF_056760015.1 Stenotrophomonas sp. STEN029
GGGGGGGGGGGGGGGGGGGGGGGGGGGGGGGGGGGGGGGGGGGGGGGGGGGGGGGGGGGGGGGGGGGGGGGGGGGGGGGGGGGGGGGGGGGGGGGGGGGGGGGGGGGGGGGTGGGGGGGGGGGGGGGGGGGGGGGGGGGGGGGGGGGGGGGGGGGGGGGGGGGGGGGGGGGGGGGGGGGGGGGGGGGGGGGGGGGGGGGGGGGGGGGGGGGGGGGGGGGGG
>NZ_JBRREC010000203.1:0-220 GCF_056760015.1 Stenotrophomonas sp. STEN029
GTGGCGTGTTCCTGCATCCGCTGTTGAACCGCCTGCGGCCGGCTACGGCAAGCACCGGCCAGGCCTGATCGCTAGTCGTCATGTAGCCCGGGTAAGCGCAGCGCACCCGGGGCTCGCCTCAGACACCTACCGAGCGCTTGGGCCAAGGACGTCGTATCGACGGAATATGTTGGCCGCGCGGCCATTTGATTCCCGGGTGCGCTGCGCTTACCCGGGCTAC
>NZ_JBRREC010000204.1:0-218 GCF_056760015.1 Stenotrophomonas sp. STEN029
GTCACACGCGGAAAAGACGGTTCGGCGCATCCGCATTTCCATGCGTTGTTGTTAGTCAAACCGAGCTACTTCAAAAAGCATTACGTGGCTCAATCGCAGTGGCTTCCGGCGTGGCGCGAAGCGGCTCGCCTCGACTACATCCCTCAAGTCCACATCACGAAAGTGAGGACTAAAAAAGCCGACCGCTTGGCCTTGGGAGATGACGCATTGGCGCTTCG
>NZ_JBRREC010000205.1:0-218 GCF_056760015.1 Stenotrophomonas sp. STEN029
GTCACACGCGGAAAAGACGGTTCGGCGCATCCGCATTTCCATGCGTTGTTGTTAGTCAAACCGAGCTACTTCAAAAAGCATTACGTGGCTCAATCGCAGTGGCTTCCGGCGGGGCGCGAAGCGGCTCGCCTCGACTACATCCCTCAAGTCCACATCACGAAAGTGAGGACTAAAAAAGCCGACCGCTTGGCCTTGGGAGATGACGCATTGGCGCTTCG
>NZ_JBRREC010000206.1:0-215 GCF_056760015.1 Stenotrophomonas sp. STEN029
TGAACAGCCTGCGTGCTGCCGGCTATTTGAAGGTGGCCTTGGTCGGGCTGGAGCAGGCCGCGCCGTGAACTGGACACCACTCGCGACCGAGGGCCCACGCTGGGGGCGCAGTTGATTGCAGCACCTCGGCAGTTTCCACTGAGGGAGGACGTTTTTGCTGTCGCTCGGCGGCTGGCGGCGGCAGCGCTGCATCTGCGGGTTGGATGGGCGAGGGC
>NZ_JBRREC010000207.1:0-215 GCF_056760015.1 Stenotrophomonas sp. STEN029
CCAATCTCGTCCAGGTCGTGTTGCACCTGGACGAACGAACCCCCCACCTCCATGCCGCCGTAGTCCCGGTGAACCGGGACGGCGGCCTGTCGGCCAAGCGCTATTGGGGGGGAGGCGGCGGGCCTGTCTGCGCTGCAGACAGCCTACGGCAACCGGATGGCCCCCCACGGCCTACAGCGGGGGGTGATGGGGTCGAAGGCCCAGCACGCGACGCT
>NZ_JBRREC010000208.1:0-215 GCF_056760015.1 Stenotrophomonas sp. STEN029
CTCCTGCTCTTGCTCCCGCATTTGCTTTGCTTTGGTTCCTCTTTCGCACGGAGGAATCGAAGCCAGAGCCAAGAGCGATGCCCCGACATTCGTCGGTTGAAAGCCCCGCCTTCGCGGGAATGACGAGCTGAAAGCAAGCCCAAGCCAAGCGAAACGGCAACAGCAGCCGCAACCTCCACCATCCCCTACCCGCCAATCGCCTAGAATGACCGCTG
>NZ_JBRREC010000209.1:0-213 GCF_056760015.1 Stenotrophomonas sp. STEN029
GGTCAACACACGGTGCCCGTCCTCGGTGATCAACACATCGTCCTCGATGCGGATCCCAATGCCGCGCCAACGCGCCTCCACACTGCGATCGTCCGGCGAGATGTACAGGCCCGGCTCGATGGTGACCACCATACCCGGCTCCAGTACGCGGGTCATGCGCAGGTAGGGATGGCCGGCCGGGCGCTCGACGCGGCCGCCATCTTCGCTGGCGGC
>NZ_JBRREC010000210.1:0-213 GCF_056760015.1 Stenotrophomonas sp. STEN029
CCCCATCACCCCCCGCTGTAGGCCGTGGGGGGCCATCCGGTTGCCGTAGGCTGTCTGCAGCGCAGACAGGCCCGCCGCCTCCCCCCAATAGCGCTTGGCCGCCAGGCCGCCGTCCCGGTTCACCGGGACTACGGCGGCATGGAGGTGGGGGGTTCGTTCGTCCAGGTGCAACACGACCTGGACGAGATTGGCCCCGTGTTCCTCACGGAGCCA
>NZ_JBRREC010000211.1:0-209 GCF_056760015.1 Stenotrophomonas sp. STEN029
GTGGACCTATGTGGCGTACCTGGAGTCGGGCGAAGACGCCGGCACCTGGGGCACACGCACCAACACGCCGGACTCGCTGCAGAACATCAAGCACGGCTCCGAGCGCGCGCACCTGCGCCGACAGCGCATTGATGTGCTCGATCTGGCGCGGGTCGGTCTCATACGCGGTCTTGAACGCGGCCAGGTCGGTATAGGCGCGTTGCACATCG
>NZ_JBRREC010000212.1:0-207 GCF_056760015.1 Stenotrophomonas sp. STEN029
GGGGTGTGCTGAAAGACGTCTTGCGGGAAGAAGAAGAAACCCAACAAGATTTGCTCCTGGGCGATGACGAAAAACCACCGGAACCTGAGTTGCCGGTGTTGAGGTTTGACTCCGCTCAGGAGGCAAAACGCTACCGGCGAAAGCGCTCTAGCGCGTAGCGTGCTGTTAGCTTTTTTGCTCTTGCCCGAAGGGCCGAACCGACCCCGA
>NZ_JBRREC010000213.1:0-205 GCF_056760015.1 Stenotrophomonas sp. STEN029
CGGGTTCTTCATGGCGGCTCGGACCTCGGCGATGCCGTGGCCGACCGCCTGCGGGAAGCCGGGGTTAAAAAACCACGGCGTGACGCGGTGCTCTGCTCGGAGATGGTGCTGCCGGGTTCGCCTGAGCGCATGGCCTCGATGTCGGGGGCCGAGCTGGAAGCGTGGGCCGCCGACAACGTGGCTTGGCTCCGTGAGGAACACGGGG
>NZ_JBRREC010000214.1:0-205 GCF_056760015.1 Stenotrophomonas sp. STEN029
CGGGTTCTTCATGGCGGCTCGGACCTCGGCGATGCCGTGGCCGACCGCCTGCGGGAAGCCGGGGTTAAAAAACCACGGCGTGACGCGGTGCTCCGCTCGGAGATGGTGCTGACGGGTTCGCCTGAGCGCATGGCCTCGATGTCGGGGGCCGAGCTGGAAGCGTGGGCCGCCGACAACGTGGCTTGGCTCCGTGAGGAACACGGGG
>NZ_JBRREC010000215.1:0-205 GCF_056760015.1 Stenotrophomonas sp. STEN029
CCCCGTGTTCCTCACGGAGCCAAGCCACGTTGTCGGCGGCCCACGCTTCCAGCTCGGCCCCCGACATCGAGGCCATGCGCTCAGGCGAACCCGGCAGCACCATCTCCGAGCGGAGCACCGCGTCACGCCGTGGTTTTTTAACCCCGGCTTCCCGCAGGCGGTCGGCCACGGCATCGCCGAGGTCCGAGCCGCCATGAAGAACCCG
>NZ_JBRREC010000216.1:0-204 GCF_056760015.1 Stenotrophomonas sp. STEN029
TGTTGAGGTTTGACTACGCTCAGGAGGCAAAACGCTACCGGCGAAAGCGCTCTAGCGCGTAGCGTGCTGTTAGCTTTTTTGCTCTTGCCCGAAGGGCCGAACCGACCCCGATGGGGGCGACTTTGCGAAGCAAAGTGTAGTGAGTGCCCTTGTGTAGATTTTCGCCTTGCGCTTTCTCGCTTTTTTGCTTGCATGGATGGATGA
>NZ_JBRREC010000217.1:0-204 GCF_056760015.1 Stenotrophomonas sp. STEN029
TCATCCATCCATGCAAGCAAAAAAGCGAGAAAGCGCAAGGCGAAAATCTACACAAGGGCACTCACTACACTTTGCTTCGCAAAGTCGCCCCCATCGGGGTCGGTTCGGCCCGTCGGGCAAGAGCAAAAAAGCTAACAGCACGCAACGCGCTAGAGCGCTTTCGCCGGTAGCGTTTTGCCTCCTGAGCGTAGTCAAACCTCAACA
>NZ_JBRREC010000218.1:0-203 GCF_056760015.1 Stenotrophomonas sp. STEN029
TGTGCTGAAAGACGTCTTGCGGGAAGAAGAAGAAACCCAACAAGATTTGCTCCTGGGCGATGACGAAAAACCACCGGAACCTGAGTTGCCGGTGTTGAGGTTTGACTACGCGCAGGAGGCAAAACGCTACCGGCGAAAGCGCTCTAGCGCGTAGCGTGCTGTTAGCTTTTTTGCTCTTGCCCGAAGGGCCGAACCGACCCCGA
>NZ_JBRREC010000219.1:0-201 GCF_056760015.1 Stenotrophomonas sp. STEN029
TGCTGAAAGACGTCTTGCGGGAAGAAGAAGAAACCCAACAAGATTTGCTCCTGGGCGATGACGAAAAACCACCGGAACCTGAGTTGCCGGTGTTGAGGTTTGACTACGCTCTGGAGGCAAAACGCTACCGGCGAAAGCGCTCTAGCGCGTAGCGTGCTGTTAGCTTTTTTGCTCTTGCCCGAAGGGCCGAACCGACCCCGA
>NZ_JBRREC010000220.1:0-200 GCF_056760015.1 Stenotrophomonas sp. STEN029
TGGCTCGGTCAAGGCAGAAGCAGTGGAGAATTGATGCTCCGCAGCCGTTGCCGGGTCACATGTCCTCGTGCACCGCAGCTATCTTTGTAGGAGCGGCGTAAGCCGCGAAGCTGGTGTTGCTGGCAGGCCTTCATCTGATGATGTGCGTGTTTCGCGGCTTGCGCCGCTCCCAAAGGGCATTGTGCGCGCACGCATGTTGA
>NZ_JBRREC010000221.1:0-200 GCF_056760015.1 Stenotrophomonas sp. STEN029
GGACCTGGAGCGCGCAGCGCGGAAGGCGCGTAGGCAGGGTGTGCTTGACCAGCCATTCGGCTGTTGAAAAGGCGCCTCTTTGGGCCACGTTTCTTTGCACAAGCAAAGAAAAGTAACTCGCTCCCCGACGGGGAGCGAAAGCCCTTGCTTTGACTTTGACTTTGACTTGCCCTTTGGCACCTCCAAGGCAGCGGCAACAG